>JAUPWC010000017.1 GCA_030916665.1 Verrucomicrobiota bacterium | reverse complement strand
GCACCGTCGGCCTCGGCCTGCTCGACGGCGTGTTCGCGCCCGGCTACAAGCTCACGCACACCGAGTGTCTGCTGGCTGCGCACCACCTGTTGCTGGCCCACGGCCGCGGCGTGCAGGCCCTGCGCGCCGGCTGCAAGGGGAAGATCAAGGTCACCCTCGCCCATACCGCCCGCGAACGCATCCCCGCCACCGAGTCCAAGGCCGACATCGCGGCCGCCCGCAGCGACTATTTCTCCAGCACGAACCGCGACATGTGGAACCTGAGCTGGTGGGCCGACCCGATCATGTTCGGCAAATACCCCGAGGACGGACTCAAGGCCTTCGGCGCCGAGGTGCCCGAGATCCGCACGGGCGACATGAAGCTCATCTCCCAGAAGATCGACCTGCTCTGCTACAATTGCTACACCGGCAACCGCTACCGCGCCGGGACCGACGGCAAGCCCGAGCAGGTGAAGCACAGCTGGGGCATCGGCAACGCGCGCGGCACGCTCAACTGGCTGCAGATCGCCCCGCCCGCACTCTACTGGGCCGCGCGCTTCCAGACCGAGCGCTACAAGCTGCCGATCGTTTTTTCCGAAAACGGATTCTGCAACACGGACTTCGTCCATCTCGACGGCAAGGTCCACGACTCTCAGCGCATCGACTTCCTCGCGCGCTACCTCGGCGGCCTCAAGCGCGCCGCCAGCGAGGGCATTCCGCTCGCCGGCTACTTCTACTGGTCGGTGATGGACAACTTCGAGTGGTGCGAGGGCTACAAGGACCGCTTCGGCCTGATCCATGTGGACTACCAGACGCAGAAGCGCACGCCGAAGGATTCCTATTACTGGTATCGCGACGTCATCCGCACCCACGGCGCCGCGCTCTGAGCCCATTTCATCCCACGCCCGTTCATGCGCCTGCATCCGCTCGCCCGCGCCTCCTGGCAATTCCGTGACGCCACCACCGGCTCGCCGTGGCATTCCGCCCGCGTCCCGGGTTGCGTCCACACCGACCTGCGCCGGCACAAGCTGATCCCCGATCCCTTTTTCGGCACGAACGAGCTCGAATTGCAGTGGATCGAGGAGCGCGACTGGGAATACCGCGCGACCTTCACGCTGCCCGCCGCAGTCTTCACCGAGGAGGTCGTCGAGCTCGTCGCCGACGGTCTCGACACGGTCGCCACCGTGCGCCTCACCGGCCGGCTCGTGGCCAAGACCGACAACCTGTTCATCGGTCACCGCTGGGACGTGAAACCGCTCCTCCGTCCCGGCGCCAACGAGATCGTGATCCGTTTCGGCAGCGCGATGAAATACATCCGCACGCAGCGCCCCGGCCACGATCCGCGCGAGTTCAACGACCCCGTCGGCCGCAGCCAGGTCATCCGCAAACAGCAGTGCCAGTTCGGCTGGGACTGGGGCCCGCGCTTCGTCACCGCCGGCGTCTGGCGCGACCTCCGCCTCGAGGCTTGGAGCGGCAACCGCCTGGAAAACGTTCGCGTGACGCAGACGCACCGGAAGGACGGGAGCGTGCTCCTCGCCTTCGCGCCGGAGCTCGCCCGCAAAGATTCCCACGCGCAAATCGCCGGCACCGTTTCCCTCAACGGCCGCGTGGTGACTCAGGTTTCAGGTTTCAAGTCTCAGGTTTCCCAGCCCCAGCTCTGGTGGCCCAACGGCCACGGCGCGCAGCCGCTCTACACCGTCGAACTCACGGTCACCGGCCGCGACGGCGCCGTCATCGGCACATGGTCGAAGCGGATCGGCCTGCGCACGCTCGTGCTCGACTGCAGCAAGGACGCGGCCGGCGAGAATTTCCGCTTCGTCGTCAACGGCCGCGCGGTCTTCGCCAAGGGCGCGAACTGGATCCCCGCGCACAGTTTCGCCGCCGGACTGACCCGCGCCGACTACGCCCGCGACCTCACGAGCGCCGCCGAGGCGAACATGAACATGATCCGCGTGTGGGGCGGCGGCATTTACGAGAGCGAGGATTTCTACGACCTGTGCGACGAACTCGGCCTGATGGTCTGGCAGGACTTCATGTTCGCCTGCTCGATCTACCCGGCCGACGCCGCGTTCCTCGCGAGTGTGCGCACCGAGGCGGCCCACCAGATCCGCCGCCTGCGCCACCGCGCCAGCCTCGCACTCTGGTGCGGCAACAACGAAATCGCCCAGCTCAACACCGTCGGCGCCAAGGCCGACCTGCTCGCGAGTCCGAAGCTGCGCCGCGACTACGAGGCGCTCTTCCACCGCGTGCTCCCCGCCGAGGTTGCCGCCCACGACGGTGTCACCGCCTACCGGCCTTCCTCCCAGTGGCGCAGCACGCTCGAGGACTCGATCTCGCGCGGCGACACGCACGCCGTCGGTGAGAAGCGCGGCGACACGCATTTTTGGGACGTCTGGCATGCCCGCCACCCGGTGAAGGACTACGAGAAGTGGCGTTTCCGTTTCTGCTCGGAGTTCGGCATGCAGAGCTACAGCTCGCCGGCCACGCAGGCGACCTTCTGCCCGCCGGGCCAGGACAACGTGTTCGGCCCGCAGATGGAGAACCACCAGAAGAACCGCGCCGGCAACCAGATCATCCTCGACTACGTGTCGCGCCGCTACCGCTTCCCGAAAGGCCAGGACGCGCTCATCTACCTCTCGCAGCTCAACCAGGCCCACTGCATGCAGACGGGCGTCGAGCACTACCGCCGCAACATGCCGCACTGCATGGGCGCGCTCTACTGGCAGCTCAACGACTGCTGGCCCGTTGCCTCGTGGAGCTCGATCGAGTTCACCGGCCGGTGGAAGGCCCTGCACCACGTCGCCCGCCGCTTCTTCGCCCCCGCCCTGGTCAGCGCGCACGTGCCCGGCGACGAGGACACGATCATCGGCAACTACCGCACGACGACGGTGGACGCGGTGCATTTCCACACCGTCTATGACGCCCCGTCGCCCGCGCGCGGCAAGCTGCGCTGGGAACTCTTCCATCTCGACGGCCGCATCCTCGCCCGCGGGCGGAAGAAGGTCGCGCTGCGCCCCGGCGAGGCCGTGCGCCAGCAGACCGTGCGTTTCGGGAAACTCATGAAACAGCACGGCCGCGACAATCTGCACGTCCGCCTCGCGCTGCTGATCGGCCGCAAGCGCGTGAGCGAAGAGACCGTGTTCCTCACGCCGCCGCGTTTCCTCGATCTGCGCCGGGCGAAGACCCGCGCCCAGGTCCGCGCCGTGAGTCCCACGGAGTTCGACGTCACATTCCGCACCTCGGCCTTCCAGCACCGCTTCACCTTCGATTTCACCGGCATCGAGCACCGCTCGAGCGACAACTGGTTCGAACTCTACCCCGACATGCCCAAGACCGTGCGCGTCACCTGCCCGGCCCCCCGGTCCGCCGCCCAGCTGCGCGCCACCCTCGTGTACCACTCTCTCGTCGACAGCTACTAACCCCACCCGACCCAATGAGCACCACCCCGACCGATTCACTCAAGATGCCGGAGAAGCTGGCCTATGGCTGCGGCGATTTCGCGTCATGCCTCTTCTGGCGGACCTTCATGGTCTACCTGCCGTTCTTCTACACCGACGTCTTTGGCATTTCGGCCGCGGCTCTCGGCACCATGCTCCTCGTCAGCCGCATCTGGGACGGCGTCAACGACCCGATCATCGGCATGCTCGCCGACCGCACCGAGTCGCGCTTCGGCAAGTTCCGGCCCTACATCATCTATGGGTGCGTGCCGTTCGCCATCTTCGGCGTGCTGACCTTCACCACCCCGGACCTGAGCCTGACCGGCAAACTGATCTGGGCCTACCTCACCTACAACGGCCTCATGATGCTCTACACGACCGTCAACATCCCCTACACGGCGATGCTCGGTGTCATGACCACCACCGCCGCCGAACGCACGCAGCTCTCCTCGATCAAGTTCATCTTCGCCTTCGCCGCGGGTATTGTCGTTTCCGCCACCTGCCTGCCCCTGGTGGACAATCTCGGCGCCGGCGACGCCCAGCGCGGCTGGCAGCTGACCTTCGTGGTTTACGGCCTGGTGGCGATCGCGTTCTTCCTCATCACTGGCTTCTTCACCAAGGAGCGCATCAAGCCCACTCCCGAGAAGCATCCGTCCGTCGCCCGCGACATCCGCTACGTGCTGGCCAACAAGGCCTGGGTGCTGCTGACGGCGACGACCCTCACCTGGATTCTCTTCGTCGGCCTGCGCAGCTCGGTGTCGGCCCACTATTTCAAATATTACATCTACAACGGCTCGCCCGATACGCCGCTGGCCTTCCTAGGCTACAACTTCACGCTCACCGGCCTGCTTTCGGCCTTCAACACCGTCGGCCAGTCGGCCTCGGTGGCCGGGGTGCTCATGACGAGCTTCCTCGCCACGCGATTCGCGAAGCGTCCGCTGTTCATCACTCTCTTCACAATCTCGATCCTCTGCACGGGGTCGTATTATTTCATTCCCGCCGGCGAACTCGGGGCCATCTTCAGCATCGAGGTGCTGGGCAGCCTGGTCGGCGCCCCGCTGCCCGTGCTGCTCTGGGCCATGTATGCCGACACCGCCGACTACGGCGAATGGAAGAACGGCCGGCGCACCACCGCCCTCGTCTTCTCCGCCTCGCTCATGAGCCAGAAGATCGGCTGGGCCCTCGCCGCATTCTTCGCCCTCCAACTGATGTCCTTCTCCGGCTTCCAAGCCAACATCGTGCCGACCATCGAGGTGCAGAACAGCATCGTGCAGCTGATGAGCATCATCCCGGCCCTGCTCGGGGTGGTCTCCCTCGTCATCTTCCTGTTCTACCCGCTGACCGACCAGCGCGTGAACGAGATGAATGAGGAACTGAAGGCTCGCCGCGAAAAGGCCGGCCTGGCCACGGCCTGAGTCGGCCGGACCCAAACCAATCCTCGCGGAGCGCGGGTTCCACCGGCCGCCCGGTTGGGCGGCCTTTTTTGCGCCCGCCTTCCCGGGTGGAGCCGTGCTCCGCGCGGGCTTGCGCCGGCCGGCGGCGCGTCTAGCGTCACGCCTCGCATGCGTCCGCAGGTGCTCCTCATTTTCCAGACCCGCTTCGAGGAATGCACGGCCATGCTCAAGGGCGTCGCCCACTTCGAGCGCAGCCACCAGCTCTGGACCGGCTTCCTCGACGACGAGGCCCGCTCCGAGCGCGATCCGCAGTGGGTGCGCAGCAAAAAATGGGACGGCGTCATCAGCCGCCACACCACGCCCGCCCTGGTGAAGATCTGCGCCGAGCTGAAGCTCCCGCTTGTCGATCTCAACGACACCGAACCCTTCCCCGGCGTGCCGAAAATCCGGCCCGACAACGTGGCGCTGGGCCACCTCGGCGCCGAGCACTTCATCGAGCGCGGCTACCGGCACTTCGGTTTCGCCGGCTTCGGCAATCACGGCTGGTCGCGCGAGCGCCGCGACGGCTTCGCCGAGGCCCTGCGCCTCGCCGGGAAACGGTGCGAGGTTTTCGACGTGGATTACCCGGGCGATCTCACGCCCTTCTGGGACACGCAGCAGATCGACGCGCTCATCGCGTGGCTCTTGCGCCTGCCCAGACCCATCGGCGTCATGGCGTGCAATGACATGCGCGCGCTGCAGGTCATCGATGCCGCCCACGCCAGCGGCATGCTCGTGCCCGAGGAGGTCGCCGTGCTCGGTGCCAACAACGAGCCCATCCGCTGCGAACTCGCCTACCCGCCCCTTTCCAGCGTCAGCCCCAACGCCTTCCAGTCCGGCTACAAGGCCGCCGAGGTCCTCGCCGGCCTGATGAACCGCCACAAGCCCGACACCTTCGACCTGCGCATCGAGCCCGCCGGCGTCGCCACCCGTCCGTCCACCGACGTGCTGGCCATCGACGACCGCATCGTGACCACCGCCCTCAGCTACATCCGGCAAAAAGCCTGTGTCGGATTGACGGTGGACGACGTGGTCAAGGCCGCGCACGCTTCTCGCAGTCAATTGGAGAAAAAGTTCCGCCGCCATCTCGGCCGGTCACCTCAGGCCGAGATTCGGCGCGTGCAGGTCGCCAAGATCAAACAGCTCTTGCTCGAGACCGACTACCCGCTGAAGAAGATTTCTGAAATGGCTGGATTTGAACATGTTGAATACATGTCCGTGGTCTTCAAACGCCTCACGGGCGACTCACCTGGCGGTTTTCGAAAACGCATTCTGCTGAAACGCAGCTAAGCCGCGGGAGTGCTCGGGTTGTCGCCTAGTAAAACGGCGTGGTGCGGCCGACAAAATCCCTGGGGAATATGTATTAAGACCCCGGCAACGATTCTCATTTCCACCGGACGATGGGGGCAGTATAGTAGATCCACTTCGATGCCATCCCCTAAATGGCGCCTAGTGGCGGCTACTATAGCCGTCTTAATCCCCTAACCCAAATATGACCATGAAACGCCTGACCGTGCGGTCGCGTGCCATTATTGGCACGACCGCGCTTTGTCTTGCCTCCGTGTTGCGCCTCGACGCGCAAACTACTGCCCCTGCCACCACGGGCCAAAATACAGAAGAGTCGGAGGAGACGCTCGTGCTGTCTCCCTTCGTCGTCGATGCCTCCGAAGACGCCGACGGCTATGCGGCCAAGAGCACGCTCGCCGGCACCCGCGTCCGCACTGAGCTTCGTGACGTCGCCTCCGCCATCAGCGTCGTCACCCAGCAGTTCCTGCAGGACACCGGCGCGCGCAAATCGGAAGACCTCCTCGTCTACACAACGAACACCGAGGTCGGCGGCATCCGGGGCAACTTCTCCGGCGCCGGCGGCGGCGCGACCTACAACGAGGCGGGCAATCTGCTCCGCCCGAGCAACAACACCCGCGTCCGCGGTCTCGACTCGGCCGACAACACCCGCGACTACTTCCTCACCGAAATCCCGTGGGACGGCTACAATGTCGGCCGCGTCGATCTCCAGCGCGGACCCAACTCGATCCTCTTCGGCGTCGGCAGCCCCGCCGGTATCATCAACACCAGCCTCAACACGGCCGCGTTCCGGAACTCCAACAAGATCGAGAACCGCATCGACAAGTGGGGCTCCCTGCGCAATTCGGCCGACTTCAACTACGTCGTGCTGAAGAACGAGCTGGCCGTGCGCCTCTCGCTCCTCGACGACAAGTCGAAGTTCGAGCAGGACCACGCTTACAACCACGACCGCCGCGTGTTCGGTGCGCTGCGCTATTCGCCCAAAATCTTCGGCGAAGGCAGCGAGACCACCATCCGCGCCAACTACGAGCAGGGCAACGTCAGCGCCAACCGCCCACGCTCCCTGCCCCCGATCGACGGCCTCACCCCGTGGTTCACCTACGCCAACAAGCTGACGCTGAACCCGAACATCGACAATGCCACCAACTTCGGCCTCCAGGCGCTCTTCAACGAGTCCTTCATCGGCCGCCAGTATGGCCCGACGCTCGCGATCCACTACGACAACCCGACGACCGGCAACGCCAGCCGCGCCATCCAGGCGGAATACACCACCGTCGGCGGCATCAACTCCTCCGGCGCCCTCGACAACAGCATCAACGGCATCCCGTTCTTCCGCTACTTCGCGCTGAACACCAACAACGCCTACAAGCGCGCCTCCGGCGCCGTCGGCGGCTCCTACTACGTCAACATCTCGATGGACGATCCCTCGGTGTTCAACTTCTACGAAAAGCTCATCGACGGCCCGAACAAGCGCGAGTGGCAGAGCTGGGACTCGGGCAATATCTCCGCCGCCCAGACCTTGTTCGACGGCCAGTTCGGCATGGAGCTCGTCTATGACTACCAGCGCTACGACGACGGCCAGGTCGGCTTCCTCGGCGGCGACCAGTATGTCATCGGCGTGGACATCAACACCCACCTCATCGGTGGGGGCGTGAATCCCAACGTCGGCCGGCCCTTCGTCTCGAACAACAGCCAATACGGCAACACCGCGACCTTCATCGACCGCGACAGCATCCGCTTCACCGCCACCGGCGAAGTCCGCACCGAGAAGTTCTTCGGCAAAAACTTCCTGACGAACTTCCTCGGCCGCCACGTCATCACCGGTCTCGTCTCCAAGGACACGAAGCGCAGCGAGACCCGCGGCTGGACCCAGCTCGCCACCGAGCCGCTCTATTCGCAGCTGATCAACCAGAACGGCCAGAACGGCATCCCGAATCCCAGCCCGATCATCGACAACGGCCGTCAGATCAACTTCATCACCTACATCGGACCCGACCTCCGCGGCCGCAGCAACGCCGCCGGCCTCGACCTGAGCGCCGTCACCGGCTACCAGCAGCCGCCCGAAGTGGTGAACGCCCGTTATTTCGACTCGCGCTGGAACACGACACTGGGCGTCAACCCCGCCGATCCCTACACCTTCATGAGCCAGGGTCCCGGCGCCACGAAGGGTCAGAACAACGTGGTCAACACCTCCACGCAGTCCGAAAACCCCGCCAACTACTATGGCTGGTCCTACCGCAACATCCGCGTCATGAACGCGGACAAGGGCGACCTCGACCAGCTCTACAGCGACGGCACCAAGAGCAAGAACGTGATCAAGTCCAAGGGCATCACCTGGCAGGGCTACATGCTCGATGGCCTGTTCGTCCCGGTCTTCGGCTGGCGCCGTGACGAGGTCTCCAACATCTCGGCCTCCGCCCCCAAGGATCCGATCAGCTCCGTGGCCAGCATGAACTACATGATCGACCCGGCGGTCCACCCGATGAACACCGCCGCCGGTGAGAGCAAGAGCTGGGGCGGCGTGCTCCACATGCCGAAGAGCTGGAGTGAAAAGCTGCCGGGCAACACCTCGATCAGCCTGTTCTACAACCGCTCGAGCAACTTCAAGGCCGACGCCCCCCGCGGCGACGTCTTCGGCAACATCGTCCCGAACCCCCAGGGCCAGACAAAGGACTACGGTTTCGTGATCAACACCCTCAACGACAAGCTGTCGCTGAAGGTGAACTGGTATGAGACCAAACTCAGCAATGCCACCCTGGCCGCCGACAGCGCCGGTTTCTCCGGGTCGCTCTACTACATCTGGGCCGTTCCCGCGTGGGAAGCGACCTTCGCCCTCGCCAACCGCGAAGGCCTTGCCGGTCGCAACGACGGCCGCCAGTGGTATTGGAACTATGCCGGACGCGCCGCCGATGGCGAATATGGTTCGGTTCAGCCGGGCACTCCTGGCTATGATACCAATCCCGAGGTCGTCAAACAGAAGGCCGCGATCAACGACTTCCTCCAGAACTTCCCGTTCGGACCGGAATTCTTTGACGCCTACGGCATCGACATCGACGTCACCAAGTTCAAGAGCGCCAACCCGCTCACGGCCTGGCCCGGTTACAACCCCGACAACCTCGCCATCCAGCCGGCCTACCAGGGTCGACTGAAGAGCACGGGCGCCGGCCCGGTCGCCTCGGTGGACACCGCCTCCGAAGGCATCGAGTTCGAACTGACGGCCAAGCCGCTGAAAAACTGGAACCTGACCCTGAATGCTTCCAAGACCACGGCATCGCGCATCGCGCTCAGCCCGACCATCGTGAGCTTCATGGACACCTACACCAAGTTCCTCGCTGGTCCGGCCGGCGACCTCCGCCTCTGGGGCACCGACCCGAACAACAGCTTCCGCAACTACTGGCGCGACAACATCGTGGCTCCGTATAAGGTGCTGCGCGCCCAGGAAGGCAGCTCGGCTCCGGAAATCGCCCCGTGGCGCTTCAACCTCATCACGACCTACAGCTTCGACGAAGGCCGCCTCAAGGGCGGTTACATCGGCGGTGCCTACCGTTGGGAAGACAAGCGCATCATCGGTTACCAATACAGCACGACGGCTGGCACGCTCGATATCAGCAAGCCGTGGTATGGACCGACCGACAAGCACTTCGACCTGTGGTTCGGTTACTCGCGCAAGCTGACCGACAAGATCAACTGGCGCGGTCAGGTGAACCTCCGCAACGTCGGCGAATCCACCGGGCTCGTGCCGGTGAGCGTCCAACCCGACGGTTCCCGCGGCCTCTCGCGTATCAGCGAGGGCATGTCGTGGCAGCTGACCAACACGTTCGAGTTCTGATCGACGTCTAGTCCAACCTCTCGTGGCGCCGGCTCACCCCGGCGCCATTTTTTTGTCCCGATCAGCCGGCGGTCGCAGGACAGCTTCGGTTTTCCAGTAACCGCGCTGGAGCGCAGCGACCGCGCGGTTCCTTCCTGTTTCCCTCCCGGGGGCTTGCCCTTCCGCTCCCGCGCTGGTTGTTTTTCGCACCCTTTCCGTCCCGCCGATGAAGCTGTTCGCCCGCCCCATCCTGACCGTGCTCCTGCCGGCCTTCGCCCTCTCCCTGGTGCTGCTCGGCTGGTTCTGCCAAGGCCGCCGCGAACGGATCGAGCACGTCAGCCAACTCGGCGCGGAACTCGCCACGCCCGATCCCGCCAGCGCCACCGGCTGGGCGGGCAACCGCCGCTGGCTGATCGCCTCGGAGCACAACAACGACAGCTACCAATGGATCATGGAAACGCAGCAGATGCTCGCCACGGGCGAACTGCGGCTGCGCCAGGTCCGCTACGACAACGCGGTGGAGCCGCGTTCCGTGAGCACGCCCTCGCCCTACCGCTGGTGGCTGGCTGGCGCCGCCAAACTCCGGCAAATCACGGGGGGCGGTTCGCTCCCGCTGGCCGTGGAGCGCGCCGCCCTTTTCGCCGATCCGCTCCTGCTCGCGCTCGCGCTCGTCGCGGGCGGCGTGCTGCTCGCGCGGAAAACGGGCCCGTGGCCGGCGGCGGTCTGGCTCGTCGGCGGAGCGACGCTCTATCCGTTTTCCTCCGCATTCATCCCCGGCGCGCCCGACAGCCTGGGGCTGTCCCTCCTGCTGGCCATGGCGAGCGTGCTGCTGCCGGCCGCGGCCTGGCTTTCCTCCGCTCCGGAAGTTCGCGTCAGCCGCGCTTGGATGATCGCCGGCGGCGTGGCCGGCGGCCTCGGTCTCTGGGTCAATTTCTTCGTGCAGTTGCCCGTGCTGGGCGGGCTCGCGCTGGCGGCGTTGCTCGCCGCCGCGTTGCATCGCGGCGACTCCGACGAAGAGTCTCCGCGCCTCTGGCGCTCCTGGGGTTTCGCCGGTGCCGCCACCTGCCTCGCCGCGTGGCTCATCGAAAACGCCCCCGACCAAATCGCCTGGAAACTCGGGGGCAATCACCCGGCCGCCGCCCTCGCTTGGCTCGGCTCCGCCGAACTGAGCGTGCTCGGCCATGACTGGCGGACCGGCCGTGCGCCGTGGGCCGGCTGGTCCGGCCGGTCGCGCGCGCTCGCCGCCCTGCTGGGCCTCGCCGCCCTGGGCTATTTCCTCGCGAATTCCAGCCAGCCGTGGCTCAAAGGCCGCGAAGTCTTCGGCACGCGGCTCTCGAGCCTGCCCCTCGCCATCGTGGCGGAAAATTTTCCCGCGTGGCTGCGGCAGGAGGGCCCAAAGCTCCAGCTGATCGCCGTGCTGCTGCCGCTCAGCCTGCTCGCGGTGCCGCTGACGCTTGTTTTCCGGGTCGCGACCGGCGGGCGCGATCGCACCGCCCTGCTGCTCGTGCTGGTGCCGCTGCTGCCGGCGCTGGTGTTTGCGTGGTTTCAGCTCCGCTGGTGGGCGGCAGTCACCGGCCTGTTGCTCGCGGTGCTGAGCGTCGGCACCGCCCTCCTCGCGCGCCGGCCCGGACGCCTTGGCCTGCCGGGCTGGCTGGTTGCACTCGGGCTGTGCCTGTTGCCGGGTCTGCTGTTCCAGAAGCCAATCCCGAAAAGCCGCTACGAAAACGCCCTGACCGCTTTTGAGGTCGAGGGCCTGATGGAGCGGAGTCTCGCCCACTGGCTGACCGCGCGCACCGGCACGACTCCCGTGGTACTCGCGCCGCCTTTCCGCACCACCGCGCTCGCCTTCCACGGCAACCTGCACGCTCTCGGCAGCCTCAACCTCGCCAACAAGCCCGCGCTCGAGGCCGCCGCCCGCATCGCCAGCGCCACCACGCCCGAGGAGGCCCAGGCGCTGATCGCCAAGCGCGGCCTGACCCACATCGTGATGCCCACCTGGGACAACTACCTCGAGGAATACGCCCGCCTTTTCACGAGCCGCCCGGAAAACTCTTTCGTTTTCGCGCTGAAGAACTGGGCCATGCCGCCCTGGCTGCTGCCCGTGCCCTATCAGCTGCCCACGGTCGGCGGCTTCGAGAACCAGACCGTTTTCATCTTCGAGGTCGCCGAGGAGCAGGACGCCGCCACCGCGGTCAGCCGTCTCGCCGAGTATTTCCTGGAAACCGACCAAGGGCAGCTCGCCCTCTCCGCCGCCACCGCGCTGGTGAACTACCCCGAAAACCTGCCCGCCCTCGCCGCCCTCGCCCAGATCGAGATGGCCCGCGGTGATGCCGCGCGTTTCCAGACCACGCTGAAGACCCTCCTCTCCGTCTATCAGGCCGGCGAGGAACACGACCTGAGCTGGGACCGCCGCGTCAGCCTCGCCGTCGTGCTCATGCAGGGCAAGCAGGCCGGGTTCGCCCGCCGCGAAATGGAAATCTGCCTCAGCCTGATGGACGAGGCGCGCCTGCGTTCGCTGACCGTCGGCTCGCTCTACCGTTTCCAAGTCCTGCTCCGCGCCCTCAACCTTCGGATCGAGGACGAGAAACTGCACACCCTCGCCCGCTCACTCCTCCCCGACGGCCTGCGCGCCCGCCTGCAATAGCCCCGCAGCCGACCTTAGCCGCCTTTTATTCGCCGCGCAATTGGCCTGCCACGCCGGGCGCAGCGGAACCGTTGGGATCTCCGTGAATTGCTCACCTGTCAGCCCAAGTTTCCGCAGCGCCGCCGCCGTGGCCCCATCCAGCTGTCCGGGTGAAAGCCGACCACAAGGCCCCGGCCGATTTCCCCTCGGGCAAAAAGGGCAGATCCTGACGGTCGAGTTCACCCTCCCTGGCATCCCGTGCATCGGGCTCAACGGCGGGCCGAGGTTCAAGCACAGCGAGGCCTTCTCCTTCCAGGTCGCCACCGTCACCCAGGAAGAGACCGACCGTTACTGGTACAAGATCATCAAGCATGGCGGCCATGCCAGCTACTGCGGCTGCGGCAAGGACAAGTGAGGCCTCGACTGGCAGATCACCCCTCGCGTCCTCACCGACACCATGGCCACCAGCGGCAAGACCGCCCGGCGCGCTTTCGCCACCATGATGAAAATGCACAAGATCGGCATCGCGAAGATCAAGGCCGCGCTCGCAAAGGCGAAGGTGTGAGGTTTTGCATCCTCAGGATTGCTTCGCCATCTCCGCGCAGCGCTCCGTCACCCCTTCAGGGCTCAGGTTTCTCCCTAAACCTTCTATTTCCTGCCGCTGGCCGCGGCGCGGTAAATCGCCTCGACCACAATCGTGTCCTTGAGGCCTTCCTCACCGGGCG
>JAUPWC010000169.1 GCA_030916665.1 Verrucomicrobiota bacterium | reverse complement strand
TCGTCGCCGGCACCAACGACATCATCGTGCGCGTGCCGATCATGGGCGAAGGGCTGCTCTCCGCGCGCGTGGTCGCGCTCAACAAAAAGCCGGGCGACGCCGTGAAGCACGACGAGGTGCTCTGTGAGCTCGAGACCGACAAGGCCGTGTATCCCGTGGAGGCGTCGTTCGCCGGCATTTTCAAGGCGTGGCACATCAAACTCGAGGACACCGTGCTGATCGGCCAGGACATCGCGCTGGTCACGGGCGACGCGTCCAGTGTCGCCGGCCTGCCGGTCGAGGGCGCCGCGACAAAGCCTGCGGCCGACTCCGCCGCGCCGGTTGCGATTACCGCGGCGAAAACTGTTTCCGCCCCGGCGGCCGTTTCCCAACCCACCAAGCTTATGCAAGGCAACGTCCGTCCGCCCGCCCTTTCCCCCGCGATCACCAAGCGGCTCGACACGGTCGTGCCCGCCAACCTGCTCATGGACTGCCGTTGGGAGCCCATCCGCCTCGCACGCGAGCAGGCCAAGTCACTGCACGGCAAGGCCGCGGCTTCGCCCTCCGCGATGATGGCCTGGTGCGTGACGCGCGCGATGGAGCTGCACGCCGGCTTCCGCCGCGTCGTGAACAAGGACGGCATCATCACCGAACTCGGCGACTTTGAACTGGGTGTCGCGGTGGCCCTCGAGGGCGATCGGCTCGGCACCGCGGCCATCGCCGCCGCCAACAAGCTGCCTTGGGCGGATTTTGTCACCGCCTACAACCGCGCCATCGAGGAAACCCGCACCGGCCGGATCCTCGAAGTGCAGGCGCCCCTGAACATCAGCAGCCTCGGCGCCTTCGGTGTCGAGAGCGCCACACCGATCGTGGTGCCGCCGGCCATGAGCACGCTGTTCATCGGTTCCGCCCACGAGAAAATGGTGAAGGATGGCGGCGTAGTTTATCCGCAGGAAGTGGTTACGCTGTCCCTGACCTTTGACCACCGCGTGGTGAACGGCGCGGGCGCGGCCGCGTTCATGATGGAGCTGAAGCGTCTCTTCGAGGCCTTCCGTCTGCCAGGCTGAGAGTTTTCTGGACGGAAAGCGCGATCTGCCTAGACTCAGAGCTGTATCCGGTCTGGGCCGCCCGGGTGCGATGATGACGGAATTGCCTGTATCTGCAAATGGCCCGACCGTGACGCCCAAGGCGCTGCACGTTGTCCTGATCGAGGATGACTCTCGCTGGCGCACCTGGGTGCAGGCGCATCTCGAAGCCGCCGGCCACCGGGCCGTGACGGCAGCCGACGGGCAGGCCGGGCTACAGGCCATCGCGCTGGCACGGCCCGACGTCGTGCTCTGCGACATCGAGATGCCGGTGCTGGACGGATACGGCGTGCTCGAAAAGTTGCGCGCCGAAACGGCCACGGCGGACCTGCCGTTCGTTTTCCTCACCTCCCGCAACAGCCGCATCGAACAGCGGCGCGGCATGGTCTCGGGCGCGGACGATTACCTTACCAAGCCCTTTTCCGGCGACGAACTGCTGAATGCGGTCAACGCGGTGGTGCGCAAACGGGCCGTGCTGGCGGAGCGGTTGCGGGAATACGCCGAGGAATACCGGCGCGAGCTGGCGGCGCCCTGGGCGCATGAGCTGCTGACGCCCCTGAACGGGATTCTCGGCATGGCCTCGCTGATCGAGAGCGACCCGTCGACGGTGTCGGCGACAGAGCTGAGGGAGATGGCGCGGGCCATCCACGAGAGCGCCCGCCGGCAACAGACCCTCATCCGGAAGCTCGTGCAATACTTCCGGCTGGAACAGCTGCGCGAATATCGCTGGACCGACCCGGCGGCGGCCGTGGAAGCGGCGGCCGGCATCGAGGATGAAGTGCTGGGAGCGGTGGAGCGGGCCGGACGCTCGGACGACCTGCAGCTGGAATGTGCCCGTGCGGCCGTGCAGATCAGCCCCCAGTGGCTGCGCGCCGTCGCGGCCGAGCTGGCGGAGAACGCCTGTCGCTTTTCGCCCAAGGGCAGCCCGATTTCCGTGCGGGGCAGCGTGCAGGACGGGCTTTACCGCATCGAGGTGGCCGACCAAGGGTGCGGTATGACCCCGGCCGAACGCGGTGCCGTCGGGGCGTTCCGACAGTTTGACCGGAACCGCCGCGAACAACAGGGATTCGGCATCGGGCTGGCGATCGTGCGCAATGTGGTGCGGCTGCATCACGGTTCGTTCGCACTGGAGTCGGGCCGGAACGGACTCGGATTGTGCGCCATCGTGGAGCTGCCGCTGGCGTCCTGACGTATGTTAGACTGGAAGGGTCGCTTGCGGTGCTCGGGGTTGTGCCCATAGGTGAGGCTCACCCCATGAATGCCCCACGCCACCTCCCCGCCGTTTCCCGCCGTCGTTTTCTCGGTCAACTTTCCGCCGCCAGCGCGCTGGCCCTGGCGCCCCGCCGCCTGCTCGCGCAGGCCGCCGGCGGCAGGAAACTCGGCGTCGCCCTGGTGGGCCTCGGCGGCTACAGTGCCGGTCAATTGGGTCCGGCTCTGAAGATCACCGAGCATTGCCGGCTGGCTGGCGTGGTGACCGGCTCCGCCGAAAAAGGAAAGAAGTGGGCTGCGGATTACGGCTTTCCCGAGTCGAGCATCTACGGCTACGACACGATGGCAAAGATGGCGGACAACCCGGCCATCGACATCGTGTATGTCGTGACGCCCAACGGTCTGCACGCCGAGCACGCGATCGCCGCAGCGAAAACCGGCAAACATGTGATCTGCGAGAAACCGATGGCCAACACCGTCGCCGAGTGCGACGCGATCATGGCCGCCTGCAAACAGGCCGGGGTGCGCCTCGGGATGGGCTACCGGCTGCACTACGATCCGTTTCACGAAGAGCTGCGCCGCCTGGTGCGCACGCAGGAGTTCGGACCCTTCATGCAGATGACCGGTGGATTCGGGTTCACGATGGGACGGCACCAATGGCGGGCGCAGAAGAAGCTCGCTGGCGGCGGCCCGCTCATGGACCTCGGTGTTTATGTCATTCAGGAGACCTTCATGGCGGCCGGCAGCGTGCCGGCGGTCGCCATCACGGCGCGCGAATTGCCGAAGGCCCGGCCGGAGTTCTTCGTGGACGTGGAGGAAAGCATCGAGTGGACGATGGAGTTTGCCAACGGCGCGAACGGCGCGGGCTACACCAGCTACAACAGCAACCGGAACGATTTCCGGGCCGAGGCCAAGGGCGGTTGGTTCGAAGTCGGGCCGGCCTACAGCTACCGCGGCTTGAAGGCCGCCACGAGCAAGGGACCGGTCAGCGTCACCCCGCCCGCCAGCCAGCAGGCGCTGCAGATGGACGCCTTCGCCCTCCACGTGCGCGACGGCGCGCCCAACCTCGTGCCCGGCGAAATGGGCCGCCGCGACATGGTCGTGGTCGAAGCGATCTACGCCTCGGCCGCCGCCGGCGGGAAGCGGGTGGAGCTGAAATTCTGAGCCGACCTCCGGTTCGGCGGAATTTCAGAACTCCGCCGTGCCCGGGGTGCGGGCGAAGGGGATCACGTCGCGGATGTTGCCGACGCCGGTCACGAACATGAGCATGCGTTCGAAGCCGAGGCCGAAGCCGGCGTGCGGCACGGTTCCGTAGCGGCGGAGGTCGAGATACCACCAGTAGGCCTTTTCGTCGAGGTGGTGCAGGGCCATGCCGGCGCGGAGCTTGTCGAGGCGCTCCTCGCGCTGGCTGCCGCCGATGATCTCGCCGATGCCGGGCACGAGCAGGTCCATCGCGGCGACGGTCTCGCGGCCCTCGGCGCATCCGTCGTTCTGGCGCATGTAGAACGCCTTGATCGCGCGCGGGTAGTTATAGACGGTCACCGGGCACTTGAAGTGTTCCTCGGTGAGGTAGCGCTCGTGCTCGGCCTGGAGGTTTGCGCCCCACGAGACGGGGTGTTCCCACGCCTTGCCGCTCTTGCCGAGAATCTCGACGGCCTCGGTGTAGCTGCAGCGGACGAAGGGTTTCTCGAGCACGAAGTCGAGTCGCGGGAGCAGGTCCTTGTCCACGAACTTGCTGAAGAACTCGAGGTCGGCGGCGCAGTGCGTGCGCACGTCGCGGATGAGATGCTTCACGAAGGCCTCGGCGAGGTCCATGTCGCCGTGCAGGTCGCAGAAGGCGACCTCGGGCTCGATCATCCAGAACTCGGCGGCGTGGCGCGAGGTGTTGGAGTTCTCAGCGCGGAAGGTCGGGCCGAAGGTGTAGATGTTGCTCAGCGCGCAGGCGAAGATCTCGCCCTCCAGCTGGCCGCTGACGGTGAGAAAGGTCTTCTTGCCGAAGAAGTCCTTGGTGTTGTCCATGTCCTTGCCGTTCTCGGTGCGCGGCGGGTTGGCGAGGTCGAGGGTCGTGACGCGGAACATGTCGCCCGCGCCCTCGGCGTCGCTCGCGGTGATGATCGGCGTGTGGACGTAGTGGAAGCTGCGCTCCTGGAAAAATTGATGCACGGCGTAGGCGAGGCGGCTGCGCACGCGGAACACGGCGCCGAAGAGATTTGAGCGTGGGCGCAAATGGGCGATCTCGCGGAGGAATTCGAGCGGGTGGCCCTTTTTCTGGAGCGGGTAGGTGCCGTCGGCCTCGCCGACGACCTTGAACTCCGTGGCGACGACCTCCCATTTCTGGCCCTGGCCTTGCGAGGCGACGAGCTTGCCGCGGACCTCGATTGCGGCGCCGGTGTGGGCGCGGGCAACCTGGGCGTAGTCGGGCAGGGCGGCGTCCACGACGATCTGCAGGCCCTTGAGGCAGGAGCCGTCGTTGAGTTCGACGAAGGAGAAGGCCTTCGAGTCGCGGCGCGTGCGGACCCAGCCCTGGAGGAGGATGGCGTCGGCGGGAGCCGGGGCGATGAGGGCGTCTTTGACGAGAGTGCGTTGCATGGGGGGCGATTGGTTTGGTCAACGGATTACAGGGACCGTGCTGGCGGCAGAAGCTTTTTCCGGCTGCATGGATTGCCATTTGCCAACCCCGGACTGCTGAGCACAGTTCGCTTCACCCCATGATTCCCCGATTCCGCCGGTTGCTGCCGGCTCTCATGCTGCCCGTCATTCTCACCGCCGCCGACAACCCGAAGCTTGGTTCCACGATCTTCACCTGGGAGGGTTTCACGGCCAAGCCCACAGCCGTGGGCGAGCGGCGCGAGGTCGCGCGCCTGCCCTCCGCCACGCTGCGGGAGTTCCAGTCGCACATCAGCACGCTGAACCCCGGGCTCGCCTCGCACCCGCCGCACACACATCCGCAGGAGGAACTCATCATTCTCCGCGAGGGCGAACTCGACGTGCACATCAACGGCACCAACACGCGCGTCGGCCCCGGTTCGGTGTTCTTCTTCGCGTCAAACGATCCGCACGCCGTGCGCAACGCCGGTGACAAACCGGCGACCTACTTTGTGTTCAACTTCACCACGGCCGGGACGGCGGAGATGCGCGGCAAGGCGCCGCTGCCGGCCGATGCCGCGCGGCTGGGCTCGGCGGTCTTTGCGTGGGACAAGCTGGAGGCGACCGAGACCAAGGTCGGCCAGCGCCGCGCCCTCGCCAGCCTGCCGACGGCGACGATGGCGAATTTCTCCGTCCATGTGACCACGATCCGGGCCGGCCTCGCGCCGCATGCGCCGCACCGTCATCCCGACGAGGAGATCGTGCTCGTGAAGGAAGGGAAGTTGGACGTCACGGTCAACGGCGTCACCACGCGCGTCGGACCCGGCGCGGTGCTGTTCCTGGCCTCGAACGACGAGCACGGCTGGAAGAACGTCGGCGACACCGAGGCGACCTACTACGTGATCCGCGTGAAGACCGAGGCCACACCGGCGGTGGTCGCGCAGAACTGAACCGCTCTTTCCCATGTCCCCGATCCGTCAACTCCTTCCGGCCGCCCTGTTGGCCGCCTTGTGCGCCACGCCCGTCCTCGCCGCCCTGGCACTCGGGGCCAAGCCGCTGCCCGGCGCCGAGATGATTCTCGACGGTTCGCACGAAATGCTCGACGCGAAGTGGACCTATTGGGAGGGGCCGCGCTTCGGTTCCTCGCTGCCGATCAAGTGGCGCATCGTCGAGGACCCCGTGGACGGCGGCACGGTGGTGCAGACTTACGATCCGGCCGCCGCCGGCGGCAAATACGGCGCGGCCGACATCATCACGAAGAAAGCTTACCGCGATTTCCGCCTGCACATCGAGTTCCTCGCCAACAATCCCGGCGGCAACAGCGGCGTCTATCTGCAGAATCGCTACGAGATCCAGATCTGTGACGGCGACAAAACCAAGCACGGCATGGGCGCCGTGATCAACGAGACCGAGTCACCCTACCATCTCTACCGCGGGCTGGGGCAGTGGAACGCCTACGACATTGTGTTCCGGGCCGCGCGTTTCGAAGGCGGCCGGCGCGTGCAGCCCGCGATGGTGACGATGTATTTCAACGGCGTGAAGGTGCATCACAACCAGCTGATCAACCAGGTGTGGGGCGGGCCCAACTCCGGACTCGACGGTGGCAACGACGGCGGCAAGGGCATCACCGATGTGCCCGGCCCGCTCAAGCTGCAGGCCGAGGGCCACGACGTGCGCTACCGCAACGCCTGGATCAAGGAACTCGACCTCGCCGCATCCGACACGGATTTCACCGAGTAAGCCGTTGCCCGCCGCCTGTCATTCTATGGTGCGAACGGGACGGGCTTTGCTTCCGGCAGGAACGGTGTTTTGCCTCGGCACCTGCATGCGCGCCCCACGCCTCGCGTTGTTCCTGGCCGGACTTTGGCTGTCCGCCGTCGCCCAGGTTGATCCCGTCCCCACTTTGTCGGTGACGCCGACGCGTGGTTGGGTGACGCAGCTGTTCGATTCGTGGCGGGCGCCGGTGCCGCCCCGGCACCTCGGCGGCAACCTCTACTATGTTGGCGCGAGCGGCGTCAGCGCCTGGCTCATCACCTCGCCGGCGGGCCACCTCCTGCTCGACACGGGATTTGCGGACACGGTCCCGATCATCCAGCGCAGCGTCGAGCAGCTCGGGTTCAGGATGACCGACATCAGGCTGATCCTCAGCAGCCACGCGCACATCGACCACACCGGCGGACATGCGCTGATGAAGCGGCTCACCGGCGCGCAGGTGCTGGCCAGCGCCGCCGACGCCCGCACGCTCGAATCGGGCGGAGCGGATGATTTCCTGACCTGGCCGAAGGACACGCTGCTTTACGAGCCCGTGAAGGTGGACCGGATCATCGCCGATGGCGAAAAGGTCTCGCTTGGCGGCACCACGCTGACCGCGCATCTCACGCCCGGCCACACGCGTGGCGCGACGACCTGGACCATGGATCTGGCCGACAGCGGCAAGACCTACCGCGTGGTGTTCTTCAGCAGCGCAACGGTCAACGACGGCACGCGCCTGCTGGCGAATGCGGCCTACCCGGAGATCGTGCGCGATTTGGAGAAGACTTTCGAGATCCTGAAGGCGCTGCGCTGCGACATCTTCCTCGCGCCACACGGCGGCCAGTTCGCCATGGCCGGGAAATTCGCCCGGCTCGACCGGGGCGACGGCAGCGCGGCGTTCGTGGATCCGGAGGGCTGGCATCAGCTCGTCGCCGGCGCGGAAAAGAACTTTCGGGAAATCCTCGCCCGGGAAACCACCCTGCAAAAACCATGACCCAGCCCATACCAGCCCCCACCGCGCCCGAGAAAGACCAGGGCCTCAAGGTGCGTGAATACGTCGGCTACGCGCTCGGCGACATGGCCTCGAACCTGTTTTTCGTCACGTTCAACATTTTCCTGATCTACTACTACGTGGACGTGTGGGCGATTCCGGCGGCGTCGATCTCGTTCATGATGCTCGCGGTCCGCCTGTTCGACGCGCTCAACGACCCGGTGATGGGTCTGATCGCCGACCGCACGAACACGAAGTGGGGCAAGTTCCGCCCTTATCTGCTCTGGGGCGCGGTGCCCTATGGCGTGTGCGGCTACCTGATGTTCGCCGGGCCGGACCTTGAGGCCACGGGCAAGCTCGTCTATGCCTACGCCACCTACACGCTCATGCTGGTGGCCTACACGGTCATCAACGTGCCGTATTCCTCGATGCTCGGCGTGATCAGCCCGCATTCGCGCACGCGCGGCGTGGCTTCGAGCTTCCGGTTCGTGGGCGCGTTCACCGGCGGCTTCCTCGTCTCGCTGCTCGCCCGGCCGCTGGTCAAGCACCTCGGCGGCGAAGACCAGGTGCTCGGTTTCCAATACACCATCGCGATCTTCGCGGTGGCCTCGATCGCGATGTTTTGGTTGTGCTTCGCCACGACGAAGGAACGCGTGAAGCCGCCCCCGGCGCAGAAGACCGACGTGCGGGCCGAGCTTGGCGAACTCGTGCGCAACCGCCCGTGGGTGATGCTGCTCGTCGCCACCATCTTCTCGACGACGTTCATGGCGCTGCGGCAGGGCAGCACGCTGTTTTATTTCAAATACGTCGTCGGCGACGACGGCACGCCGATCCTGTTCGGCACCTTCGATCGCAGCACGGTGTTTCTGTCCACGGGCATGCTCGCGCAGATCCTCGGCACGGCTGGCCTCGGTTTCATCGTGCGGCGGGTGGACAAGAAGAAATTGGCGGCGGTGCTCAGTGCGATTACCGGAGTGAGTTTCGCGGCCTTCTTTTTGCTGCCGACGGACAATTACTGGCTGCTGGTGGCGGTGAACGCCTTCGGCACGTTCTGCATGGGGCCGACCTCGGCGCTCACCTGGGCCATGTATGGCGACGTCGCAGACTACGGCGAATGGAAGTTCGGACGCCGCTCCACGGCACTGGTCTATTCGGCGTCGCTGTTCTCGATCAAGACCGGCATCATGATCGGCGGCTCGCTGGTGCCGGTGTTCCTCGGGAGCTTCGGTTTCGTGCGCAACGAGGTCCAGTCGGCCTCGGCGATCCTCGGCATCACGCTCGCCTTCACGCTCATGCCCGGCCTCTTCGCGATCCTCAAGGGCGTGGCGATCTGGATCTACCCGCTGGACCAGAAGCGCGTGGACGAGGTCGAGCAGGCCCTCGCCGCCCGCCGGGCACAGACCTGAACGGCGGGGATTGCCCGGGGTGGGGATCGAACCCACACGGCCTTGCGGCCAGGGGATTTTAAGTCCCCAGTGTCTGCCATTCCACCACCCGGGCGAGGTTTGGGATTGCCGAGGCAGGATAGCGGCATGAAGTGGGGTCGTGGCAAGAGACTTCACCCTCCGGAAAGTCGGCCTGCGTGGATCCGCAGGGCGGCAGCGCGCATGAAAATCGGCTTCCTGGGCGGCAGTTTCGATCCGGTGCATTTCGGTCACCTGATCGCGGCGCAGGATGTGCTCGAGCAGTTTCACCTCGACCGCCTGTTTCTTGTGCCGGCGGCACAGGCGCCACTAAAACCGAGCGATGTCCATTCGAGCATCGAGGACCGGCTGGCCATGCTGCGGGCCGCGACCGAGTGGGACCGGCGGCTGGAGATTTCAGACTACGAGCTGCGCAAGGGCGGCATCAGCTACACCGTGGACTCGGTGCGGCATTTCAAGGCGCAGTTCCCCGCTGACGACCTGTATTGGATCATTGGCGGAGACCAGCTGCCGCTGCTGCACAAGTGGAAGGACATCGCCGAGCTGGTGCAGCTGGTGGAGTTCATCTTCCTTGAACGCCCGAAGCATCCCGTGAAGCCGCACGTCGAAATCGACGGGCTCCGCCTCCACCGTTGCGACGGGCACCTGATCGAGATCAGCTCAAGCCAGCTACGGCAGCGCGTGAAGGACGGGCTGTCGCTCCATTATTTCTGCCCGCAGAAAGTTATCGCCCATATCGAAAGCCGGAGACTCTATCGCTGAAGCCCGATGAAAGCCAAAACCACCCGCAAGCCCGCCGCCAAGAAGACCACCAAATCGCCGAAGCCGACCCGCAAGGTCGACCCAACGCTCGCGCTGCTCAAACTGGTCGTGCAGGCCATGGACGCGAAAAAAGCGGAAGACCTGCGGGTGCTCGATGTCAGCGCGCAATCCAGCATTACCGACTATCTCGTGCTGGGCACCGCGACCTCCGAGCCGCATCTGCGAGCGTTGCGCGTTGAACTGGAGAAAGTGCTGGATTCAAACCACGCTCGCATTCTTGGCATGGATGCCGCCCTAGGTAGCGGATGGACCGTGGTGGATGCCTTTGAGCTCATGGTTCACCTCTTTACCTCCGAAAATCGAAACAAGTATCGAATGGAAAGTCTCTGGCGAGACGCATCGGAAGTTCCTGTTAGCAAATTTCTTAAATAGGATTTATGACTGGACGGTTCGAGATTCTCAGGGGCTTGTTTTCACATCATTACATTTATTTGCGGGGCCTTAAGGGAATTGAATCTTGTCTCTCGACATGCGTTATACTCAGATGCAGAGCGTTCGCATCTAATGTGCGGGCATCACATAAAAAACCAAAATAAAGATACACCCAAGAACATTCGTTCCTCCAAGGGCTTCACGCTCGTTGAAATCAAGATCGTCGTGGTCATCATCGGCCTCCTCGCCGCCATGGCCATTCCCGCCTTCCAGAAGGTCCGTCAGGCTTCTCAGGACAAGGCTGTGCTGAACAACGCCCGCCAGCTGTCTGCTGCCGCTGACCAGTATTATCTGGAATACGGTGGTTCCAGCGTTCCCCAGGCCAACCTGATCGGTGCGACCAACTACGTCAAAGCCCTCAACACCGTTGCGGGTGAGACCTATCCCACCGACTTCACCCAGGGCATCACGATCACCATCACCGGTGTCGCTGGTCTCCGCACCATCACCTACTCGCCCTGATCATCTCAGCTGAGATGCTTGTTTTC
>JAUPWC010000168.1 GCA_030916665.1 Verrucomicrobiota bacterium | reverse complement strand
GTCTCTGCTTCCGCCCAAGACGCGGTCAAATTTGAAGTCCCCGGTGTGACGACTCCGGCCAAGCCGGCTCCGGCGCCCGCCGCGCCCGCTCCGAAGGCGTCTGCGCCCGCCGCCACCAAGTCGCCCGCCCCGGCTCCGGCGGCGGCGGCGCCCGCGTCCGCCCCGGCGGCCGCGGTGAAGTATAGCGACGAGCAGCTGATGGAGGCCTACGGCTACATCTTCATGCTCGAGACCCGCATGGCCGCCCAGTTGCAGGCGTTCGAGATGACGCCCGCGCTGAAGACCTCGATGCTGCGCGGCATTGGTCTCGCGCTCAACGGCAACGACCTGCCCTACGATCCGCAGCAGGTCCAGCAGCAGCTGCAGGAATTCATCGGCAAGCGTCAGGCCAGTTTCCTGGGCAAGATCAAGCAGGCGCAGATCGCCGCCGGCAACGAACACTTCGCCAAGCTCAAGGAGAACAAGAACGTCGTCGTGCTGCCCAGCGGCCTCGCCTACGAGGTCGTGCAGGCCGGCAAGGGCGCTGCGCCGAAACCGGGTCAGGTCGTGAGCATCCGCTACACCGGCGCGCTGGCGACCGGCCAGGTGTTTGACTCCAACGTCGAGAACCCGCAGCCGGCCGATCTGCTGCTGCAGATCGCCTCGGCGCAGAGTCCGCAGGGTGTGGTCGCGGGCATGTTCGAGGGCCTCCAGAAAGGCTCGGTCGGCAGCAAGCTTCGTCTGCATGTCCCGCCGGCGCTCGCCTACGGCGAGGAAGGCGCGGGCGGCGTCATCCCGCCCAGCGCGACGCTCATCTTCGACGTCGAGATCGTGGGCATCAAGGACGCGCCGCCGGCTCCCGCCGCCAAGTAAGCAAGCGCGCGTCACCGCGGTTTTCTCAACGCCTCCCCGACGGGAGGCGTTTTATGTTTGCCCGGTCCGTGACGCGCGCGGGTGTGAAGCGGTCTTGCGCCGGTGCGGGCCGCGGTGTTCGCTTCGGTCCCACGCATGGAAACCAACCTCTATCTCGTCGGCTTCATGGGCACGGGCAAAAGCACCGTCGGCCGGCTGGTTGCGCGGCAGGTGGGTTTCGATTTCGTGGACAGCGATCACGAGATCGAGCGGGTCCAGGGGAAGCCCGTGTCGCAGATCTTCGCGGAGCAGGGCGAGGCGGCGTTCCGGGCGATGGAACGCGAGTTCGTCGAGCGCGGGCATCCGCCGAAGCGCTGCGTGGTGTCGTGCGGCGGCGGCCTGATCGTGCCGCCCGGCATGCTGGAACTGCTCCGCAGCCGCGGGGTGGTGGTCTGCATGCACGCGCCGATCGACACGATCATCCAGCGCACGCTGCACGCCACGCACCGGCCGCTGCTGGCGGTGGAGAATCCCGAGCAGCGCCTGCGCGACCTCTACGCCCAGCGCGAGTCGCTTTACCGCAAGTCGGGCACGCTGGTGCTGACCGACAAGCGGCCGTTGCGGGAGATCGCGGCCCATGTGCTGCGGGTTTACCGGCAGGAAGCCTTGTCCTCCGGCAAAAAATGACCACGCAGGCATGCCCGGCAGTGACGGGAGTGCGGCGCGAAAAATTGCGCGAGCAGCTGCAGGCGCTGGGTTTTGATGCGGTGCGCTTTGCGACGGCGACCCGGCCGGCGGGTGAATCCCTGCGCCAATGGATCGAGGCGGGTCACCACGCCGACATGGCGTGGATCGAGCGCACCGTGGACAAACGCCAGAATCCCGACTTGGTGCTGCCGGGCGCGCGTTCGGTTATCCTGCTGGGGGTGAACTACTGGTCAGGCCCGGAAATCGGGAATCGAAAATCCAAATCCGAAAATCTGGCCTGGGCGCGCTACGTCCTGCACACCGACTACCACGACACGATCAAGGCCGGCCTGGCCGAGGCGGGGCGTTTGCTGGAGCGGGAACACGGTGCCGCGGCGACGGACTACCGGTATTACGTGGACACCGGGCCGGTGTTGGAGCGCGGGTGGGCGGCGCGCAGCGGGCTCGGATTCATCGGCAAGAATGCGATACTGATTTCCCGGGATTACGGGAACTGGCTTTTCCTCGCCTGCATTCTGACGCGGTTGGAGATCGAGGCGGATGAGCCCTTGCGTCCCGAGTCGGTGCGGGCCAACGGGCACGAGCCGGCCGGCCTGTTGTGCGGGAAATGCACCCGTTGCCTCGATGCGTGTCCGACGCAGGCGTTTCCGCAGCCGGGCGTCGTGGACGCGCGGCGCTGCATTTCCTACCAGACCATCGAGAACAAAGGCGTCATCCCGCGCGAGCTGCGGCAGGGCATCGGCACGCGCATTTACGGCTGTGACGTGTGCCTGGAGGTGTGTCCGTGGAACCGTTTCGCGCAGGAGGGGCGGCGCGTGCTGCTGACGGTGCGCGGCGAAATCGCCGACTTGCCGTTGCTTGAGATTCTCGAACTCACCCCCGTGCGGTTCGCGGCGGTCTTCAAGGGCACGGCGGTCAAACGGCTCAAACTTTCCGGATTGTTGCGCAACGCCTGCGTCGTGGCCGGCAACTCGGGCGACCGGACGCTGTTGCCGGTGCTGGTCCGGCTCGCGCAGCACGAACTGCCGTTGGTGCGGGCGCATGCCGTGTGGGCGGTGCGGCAAATTGCCGGCGCCGAGGCGGACACGCTGCTGGCGGCGGCGCGGTCGGCGGAAACCGACGCGACTGTGCGGGCGGAACACCCCTGTAGCGACGGTCTATGACCGTCGGCCGGCGCGCGCAGAGCGCCGCTACAGCTTCGCGAACAGTTCCTTCATCTTCGTCGTGAGGGCGGTCGGCGGTCGGACCGGTTCGCCGGCCTTGTTGATGAAGGCGTGGGTGGTGAACCCGGTGACGAGCAGTTCCTCGCCGCGGCGCACCTCGTATTCGAGATGGATGCGCAGGGCCGGGCGCTCCTTGAGGCGCGTGATGACCGTGAGCACGTCGTCGTAGCGGGCCGGGCGCTGGTATTTCACGCCGACCTCGATTACGGGCAGCATGTAGCCTTGGGCCTCGAGGTCGCGATAGGGGAAGCCGCATTCCTTGAGCAGGGTGGTGCGGCCGACCTCGAACCACGGCAGGTAGTTGCCGTGATAGACGATGCCCATCATGTCGGTTTCGGCGTAGCGGACGGTGATCTGCGTGCGGGATTCGATCATGACTTCAGGTTGAAGACGGGGCCGACGGTTGTCCAAACAAGGCGACGGCGGAGTCCTGCCAGGTGCGGGCCAAGGCACGCGCCCGGCAGGCCTCGCCCAGTTTCCGGCGCAGGGCCGGATCGGCGAGGAGCCGGGCAAAGGCTGCGGTCAGGGCTGGGCGGTCACCCGGGCGCACGAGCAGGCCGGTTTCCCCGTTGACGACCGCCTCCGGCACGCCGCCGATGGCATGGGCCACGATGGGCAGGCCGTGGGCGCCGGCTTCGAGATAGACCAGGCCAAAGCCCTCGACGCTGTGCCGGTGCGGCATGCTGGTCATGGCAAAGATGTCCGCCTGAGCGTAAACCTCGCCGAGTTTTTCGTCGGCGATGTCGCCGAGAAATTTTACGGGGAAATCGGCGCTGGCGGCGGCCTCGGTGAGCAGGCGGTCGTAGTTTTCCTTACCGTGGGCGCCGACCAGCCAGTATTCCACGGAAGCGCGGGTTTCGGGCGGGAGGGACTTCAGGGCGTGGATGACCTCGAGCTGGCCCTTGCGGGGATTGAGCCGGGCGACGGTCAGGATGACGGTCTTGGCCCCCGGCACCGCCAGCGGAGCCGACTGCTTAAGGCGCAGGTCGGGGCGGAGCGCGCCGGGAGTGACGACGACCTTGGCGGCGGCGGATGGAAAATGTTTCTGGAGGAGCTGCCGGGCGTAGTCGCTGACGACGCTGATACGGTCCGTCTGAAACAGCAGGTGGTTGGTGCTCCAGCGCAGCAAGCGTCTCGAACCGAGGCGCTGGATTTCTGAACCGTGAAAGGTCAGCATCAGCCGTTCGGGGGCGATCGTGTCGAAATACTGGAGCATCAGCATGGCCAGCAGCGGGCCGGGTTCCGGGATGTAAAGCGTCGCCCGGTTCAGGTGCTTGGC
>JAUPWC010000167.1 GCA_030916665.1 Verrucomicrobiota bacterium | reverse complement strand
CGCTCTTCCGATCTCAGGTGCGGACGCGCAGCGAGCCGGTCGGCTCATTGAAACCGATGTGGCCGTTGCGCCCGTGGCCGAGCAGCTGCTGGTCGATGCCGCCCGCAGCCGTGATGCGCTTCTCGTAGTCGCGGCACTCGGCGTGCAGGTCGGCGGCGGTGCCGTCAGGCACGTGCGTGCGCTTCTGGTCGATGTTGATGTGCTTGAAGAGATTCTCGCGCATGAACCAGCGGTAGGACTGGTCGTGCGTGGCGGGCAGGCCGACGTATTCGTCGAGGTTGAAGGTCGTGACGCGGCTGAAGTCGAGGCCGTCGTTCTTGTGCAGGCGGATCAGCTCCGTGTAGAGCTGGAGCGGGGTGCGGCCGGTGGCGAGGCCCAGCACGCAGTCGGGCTTATCGCGCACGAGCTTGGCGATGATGCGGGCCCCGAGCTGGCAGCCGGTGTCGGCGTTGGGTGGGATGAGGACTTCCATGAGGGGGATCAGTTTGAGTTGATTGATGCTCAGGTGCGGCCGCCGGTGTCGCGCAAGACGAGCGCATAGAGCAGCCAGGCGCCGTGCGGGAGCCATTGCTCGCCCCAGCGCCAGTTCTGCGCGGGATCGGTTGCCTGCGGCGTGGGCGCGAAGGCGATGTCGTTTTCGTCGGCGAAGCCGCTGGTGACGCCGTTGCAGACGCCGCCGGGCGCGTTGTCGTAGGGCGGGGAATAGACGGGGTTGTTCCGTCCGCGTCCGTGCAGCATGCAACGGTCGAAGGGGTTGGCCCCGAGAATCCAGTCCGTCCAACGGCGGGCGGCCGCCGCGGCCTCAGGATCTTTCGTCACCACGCTCACACCCTGCGCCGCCGCGGCGAGCGAGGCGAGGCGCGCGTTCTCGCCCTGCCACCAGTAGCCCGAGGGATTGTCGTGCGGATAAAACCACTGCACGCGGCCGGCGACACCCGGCGTCTTCACCCAATGCGGCGGATAACCGAAGGGATTGTTGCGCCCCCGTCCGAGTGCGAGCTGCGCGTGCAGGAGCTCCTTGACCAGGTCGCGGGCTGCTCCCGCCTGCGAGTGCGCGGCGTGTGCCTCCGCAAATCGCAGCAAGGTCACCAGCGGCAACCCGGCGTCGCTGGCGTGAAACCACGAACGCTCCCCCGCCCCGTCGGCGGCGAGCCACACGGTGCCGTCCGTCGCACGGCGGCGAGCCGACAGACTGGCGAGGCGCTTCTCGAACTCAGCGGCAACCGAAGTCTCCGGCGCGAGCGCCTGCAATTCCACCGCCGCGAGCAGCGCGCAGGTATCGTCGATGATGTTCTCCTGACCGTCGTCGAGGTAGCCAAGGCCGTGCTGTTGCAGGTGGGCAAAACCTTTCTGCGCGGCGACCAGATAGTCGGCGGCGCGGAAGTCGTCGCCGTCGCCGAGCGTCGAGGCGAGCGCGAGCGCCGCGGCCGCCAGGCCCCCGCCTTGTCGCCAGCCGGCCTGGTAGTCGGTGTATTTGTCGCCCTTCTGCGTGCGGTAGGAACACAGCTCGCGCTGCGCGGGATCCTTCGACCAGCGGTCGAACACCGTCACATGCCAGAAGCCCGCGGGGTCCTGCATGCGCACCAGCCAGTCCGCGCCGTGCAGGGCCTCGGCCTGGATACGCTCGAGGAAATACGCGCTCGCCCCCGCCGCGCGCCAGAGGTGCCACGCGCGCGCCAGCACCCACACGACGAGCGGCGTCTGCTGCGGGTTCATGCAGTTCGCGTAGGAGAGGTGGCTCAGGTATTTGCTGGTGTCGCCCGACGCGTCGAACCACCCGCCGCGCACGTCGCGCTCGACGCCGTCGCCCACGCGCTTCGCGCGCCGGTCGGCGCGATCGTAGATGCCGCCGCACCGCTGGCCCTTGAAATAAAACAGGATGTCCGACACGAGCGCCTGCCCGACCAGGCTCGCCGCGATCTCGAAGCCCTCGCTCTGGCCCGCCGCATCCGTCGTGCTCCAACGCAGCGCGTAACGGCCGGACGTGCGCACCGCGCTCACGTCCACTTGCCACCACGGGCCCACCGACCAGCCGGCCACGCCGCCGGCAAACGTCGCCGCGCCCCGCCACACCGTCGCGCCGCCGGGCAGCCCCACGAGCGCGAGTTCGCGCCAAACGGTTTTCTCCGGCGCCTCGATGAGCAGCACCTTCGCGTCATCCGGTGCGTAGCCGATGTGGTTGAAGAGGATTTTCATGGGGCGTTGTGGGTAGGGCGAGTCGTCCCCGACGAGCCGCGGCTCATCCGGAGGATTCGCCCTACCCAATCAAGATCCGGCATATCGCCTGCCTTCATCGCTTCTCCTCCGGGAGCGACGCGAGCACGAGGAACAGCACGGCATCGGCCTGCGCGGTGATCGTCGCCTCCTGGCACATGAAATCCGTGTCGTTGTCGAAAAACACGCCGGCGGGCGTGTTGAAACGGTGGAACGGATCATCGGGCGAAATCTTGAACCACTTGCTCAGCTCGTCGTGCAGCCTGCGGCCGCCGGGGCCTTCGGACAGCGCGCCGGTGGGGAACTGTTTCAGCAGCTTGAAAACCGGGCTGTAGAGATGGCGCACCGTGTTGGGCAGCTGCTCGTCGAAGAGAAACGACACGCCCCAGTTGTTGCGGCCGAAGGTGTAGTCCACGATGCCCCAGTAAAGCGCGTCCTGCTCCGCCGCCGGTCCGTGCGTGCGGGCGGTCTCGCGCACGGCGTTGGCGATGCCGACCCAGCGCGCGAGGCTGCCCCACACGTAACGGCTCGGCAGGCCCCACGGCGCGCCGCGCTCGCGGGCGTAACGCACGTAGCCGGCCATCTCATCGTGCAGCCGCTGCTTCGCCGCGGGGTCGTGCGGCGCGAGCGCGGCGTTGGCCAGCCAGTTCCAGTCGCTCCAGCCCACTTCCTTGGCCGCGGGCGGGGCGTAGGCCTTCGCCTGCGCGAGGTAGGTCTCGTCGTCCGTCAGGGCAAACAGCTCCATCGCGGCGAGCGCCAGCTGGTCGGTCGGATCGGGATCGCGGTAGAAATCGTTCACCTTGTCGCGCTCGAAGGCGGTGGGCACGGTGTCGGCCTCGCGGGCGCGGGCGTAGATTTTCCGCGCCATCACGCTGTAGCGCGCCATGTCGTCGGCGCGGCCGAGTTCCCCGAAGGTCCGCGCGCCGAGCGCGAGCGCGGCGGCGGCCGCACCCATGTGGACGCGCGACAGCGCGCAGAGCGCGGGACGTTTGCCATCGAGCTTGTCCTCGTGCGGCAGGCGCGAGCCCTGATTGTGGTCCTCGGCATTGGCGACCTGGATGATGAAGGTGTCGCGGTCGGGATGGACCTTCATCAGGAATTCCAACCCGTGCCGCGCCTCGTCGAGCACGTCAGGCAGGCGGGAACCGCCGGGTGCCTTGCCGAACAGCTCCGGTTTCAGCCGGTAGGCCAGCAGCAGGTGGTAGGCGGTCGCGGCCTGGTTCAGCGTGAACTTGATGGTGTCGCCGGCATCATACCAGCCGCCGAGCGCATCCAGAGTGCGCGCGGGCTCGGCGGGTTTCCATTTGCCTTTGGACGGATCGCCGTCGGGCACCCACACCGGCGTGTCGGCGTCGCCGGGATGCGACAGCGGGCGCAGGCCCGTGTCGGGCGAACCCGAGCGCGCGCGGCGCAGGTGGATCAGCGGCAGCGTCACCCTTCGGGCGTAGGGCGAGGCCGCGATGCTGAATCCCGCCGGCGGCGCGTCCGCCGTCACAAAAAGATAGTCTCCCGGCTCGGTCAGGCGGCTGAAATCCGCCGCGTGGTTGAAGGCAAACGGCGTATGATCGCCCGCGCCCGTCAGACTCGGCCCAAACTCGCCCAGCTGCACGATCCGGTTCCCGCGCGAGACGACCCACACCCGCCCGGCCAGGTCGGTGTCGCTGAGCGCCATCAACGACTTGGGCTGCCCCGCCGCGTAGCCGGCCTGATTCCAGCGCAAAAACACCTCCGCCCGCAGCGAAACGACCGTCGCCAATAGGAACGCGATGCAGGGTATCAGGCGGCGCCACATGGAAACCGCCAATCTGGGCTCGCCCCGCCGCCCACGCAAGCCCGGGCACGGACGCCCCGTGAGATCTCCCCACGCCCAGGGTTGATTCATTCTCTTTCTCGGCTTGGCCCGCGCAGCCGCCCGAGATCGATAACGATTAAGAGAAAGAAAACGATGGGCCTGATCCGGATCAAATTCCCTGACGACAAGGACACTTGGCGACCAGAACGCATCGACCCTGACCCACGCCGGGTCGGCCATCTCCCCCCTTGACGCCGGTTTCACCCAAACGTTTCATCCCAGACGCATGTGCGCCAAAACCGTCTCCACCGTCAAATACAAGCGCGTCGTTCTGAAGCTCAGCGGCGAAGTCCTCCGCGGCAAGGGCAGCGAGACCATTGATGCCGCCATCCTCGAGCGGATGTGCGAACAGGTGAAAGAAATCCACGACCTCGGCGTGCAGGTGTGCGTCGTGATCGGCGGCGGCAACATCTTCCGCGGCCTCCAGGGCGCCAAGCGCGGCGTGGACCGCACCACCGGCGACTACCTGGGCAT
>JAUPWC010000166.1 GCA_030916665.1 Verrucomicrobiota bacterium | reverse complement strand
TTGACGAGAGGCAGATCGGCCCATTGGCCGGTGAAGAGGGTCACGGAGCGAGGCATGGGAGGAGCAGGGTCTGGGTTCTAGGTTCTGGGGTCTGGGAAATCAGACGGGGAATACTGACGGAAGGCGGACAATAAAAAGCCGGGAACCCAAGATGCAACTCAGGGATTCCCGGCTGACGCAAAAATGCCAATTAGTGCGCGGCCGCGGCCGGCTTCTTTTTAAGGAGGGCGATAAGGATGAAGATGACGGTGAGCGCAACGGGCAGGATGGCGACCTTGCCGAGGGCCTCGAGACCGGCGGACGCCTGGATGGCGGCGAGGGCGTCCCCCGCCGGGGTGGCACCGGCGGGGGTGCGCTCGGCGATGCCGGCGTCATACCACTTGCCGATGATGGGGAGCAGGACGCTCACGGAGAGCATGCCCGCGCCGCCGATGATGGCCATGCCGAGCGCGCCGGTCTTGGGGAAGTTCTCGGCGACGTAGCCGACCATCGTGGGCCAGAAGAAGCACACGCCGAAGGCGAAGACCGTGGCGGCGGCGAAGAGCATGTTGCCGGAGGAATGGCTCATCCAGTAGAGGCCGATCGCGGAGAGGATGGCGCTCATCACAAGCATGCCGATGGGCGAGAGCTTGTGGACGAAGGGGCCGGCGAACATACGTCCGACGGCCATGAGGCCGTTGATCCAGACGAGGACGAGGATGCCCGAGACGCCGGCGTTGGAGAGGATGTTCGGGATCCACTGGGTGGAGCCGAGTTCGGTGGCGGCGGTCAGGAACATGCAGGCGACCATGAGAATGAAACCGGGGGCGAGGCAGGCCGTGAACATCGAGCCGGTGCTCTCGCCGCGCTGGACGCGCTCGGTCTTGGGCATTTCCTGGTGCTGGCCGAAGAACATGAAGCCGTAGGCCACGAGCGGGATGAGCATGGTGGCAAACTGCACCTTCCAACCGAGCCCGAGCTTGCCGAACAGGAAGGCGAGCACACCGCCGATCACGATGCCGCCGGGGAACCACACATGGAAGTGATTGAGCTTGGTCGTCTGGTCCTTCGGGTAGAGGGTCGCGACGAGGGGATTGCAGGCCGCCTCAACCGAGCCGTTGGCGATGCCGAAAAGCAGCGTGCCGGTGAACAGGCTCCAGAAATCCCAGGCGAAGATCGTGAGCAGGATACCCGCGGCGTGCCCGAAGAAGGCGACGCCGAGGATGCGCTTGAAGCCAAGGGCGTCCACGAGCGGTCCGCCGAACATCATGGCGAGGGTGAAGCCCCAGAAGGCCGTGCCGTTGACCCAGCCGGCTTGCTCATTGGTCAGGTTGAACTGGGTGATCCAGTCACCGGTGGCGCCGCCGCGCAGGGCGAAGCTCATCGCAGTGACAATCAGGGCGGCACAACTGGCCGTAAACAGACGGGAGGGATTCATGGGTGGGGTGTGAGTGGGGTTGAGTGACCGACAAAAGACCGCGGCCAGTGAAAACAGTTATGCACGCGTTTGAACACTCCTTTTTTAAGAAGGGTTGTCACACATTTGCGCTACACGGGCTGGAGGGCGGATAGCATGGAGCCGGGGCGCCCTCGCCCCGGTGATCGGTGGAACCGGCGCTCCGCGCAGGTTGGATCGGCGGATTGTAGGGGCGAGGCTTGACCACGCCCGGGCGCGCACGAGGCGCGTCCCAACAGAAGACTCAAACCAGCCCGCGCGGAGCGCGGGCTCCACCTCACGCCAGACCCAGCCTGGCCAGGACCTCGGGGGGCGGGCCCTTGAACTCGGCGAGCGGCATGTTGCCGCGGTAGCCGAGGTCGTGCATGCCCTGCGGTGTGGTGAAGAAGCCGCTGGTCGTGAGGTCGCGGAACTTGGCGAAGAAGCGGGCCCCCTCGGCGTGCGCGGGTTTGGCATCGGGCGCATGGCAAAGGTCGTCGGCGATGGCGCAGCGTTGTTCGTGGGTGAGATCGGCGAAGTCGGTGCCGAAACGGGCGTTGGCCTCGCGATCGATCCAGGCAAGGCCGGAGAGCACGGTCTCCCGGTCGTCCTTTTGGTCGGGATACGGCGAGCTGATCCACTCGTCGATGAAGTCGTGCACCTTGAGATCGGCGGCGCTGGGAATGTCGCCCTCGACAGGGATGATGAGCGCGCAGAGCACGGCGGCGGTGCGGCGCTGGTGGTCGGTCATCGTGAGCGGCCAGAAGGCGCCGGGCGGGTATTCCTGGTTAAGGAGCGGGTCAGTGCCGTAGCCCTTCGCGACGGGTTCGGCCGCGTGGTGTTTCGCCGCCGCGGCGGCTCGATCGGTGACCGCGATCGCGGCCGTGGCCGTGAGCATCCACTTGAGGGCGGTGCGGCGGTCGAGGCGGGGCAGGGAATCGCGGGAGCTCATGGGGAAAAATCTGAAACTTGAGACCTGAAACCTGAAGGGAGACCCGATGGGGAAAGAAGGGGAATCATGGCTTGAATCGAAAAGGGTTCGTCGGAATTTGCGTCTCAGCTTTCAGGTCTCAGGTCTCTAAAACGTTCCCTTTTTCATCTCCGCGAGCATGTGCTCACCGGCGCGCCAGGCGAGGGCCATGATGGTGATGGTGGGATTTTTGTCGGCGTTGGACGGGAACGTCGCACCGTCCGTCATGTAAAGGTTGGGCACGTCCCAGGTCTGGCACCACTGGTTGGTGACGGATTTTTTCGGGTCGCTGCCCATGATGGCGCCGCCGACCTCGTGGATGATGCGGCCGCCCTTTTCGATGGGTGCATCGGGGCTGACGCGTCGGCGGCTGGCGTTGGGCCCGAGCACGCGGCCGCCCATGGCCCCGATGATCTGGGTGAAGGTTTTCTCCATGTGCTGCGCCTGCCGGATTTCGTGATCGGACCAATGCCAGTGGAAGCGCAGGACGGGTATGCCCCACTTGTCCTTCACGGCTGGGTCGAGTTCACAGAAGGATCCCTCGTTGGGAACCATCTCGCCGCGGCCGGAGAAGAACATGAACGAGCCGTAGTAGCGGCGGGCGTCCTCTTTCATCTTCAGACCGTAGCTGCCGCGCGTGAACCGCTCCAGTCCGGCGCCGGCGCCCATGCCGGGCATGGTGCGACCGCCGCCGAATTCGATGTGGTAGCCGCGCGCAAAGCCGAGATCGCCGCGGAGCTGCTCCTTGTAGAGCCACCACGGGGCATAGACGTGCAGACCGCCGGCGCCGTCCTCGTTGTGCGGCGGCAGGTTCTCCAAGGTGGGAATCTGCGCGCCCATGCTGGCGCCGACCGTGTCGGTGATGTAGCGACCCACGAGGCCGGTGGTGTTGGCAAGGCCCTGCGGGAACCGGGCGGATTTCGAATTGAGCAGCACGCGCACCGACTCGCAGGAACTGGCGCCGAGCACGACCACGCGGGCCTTGGCGCGTTGCTCGGTGCCCGTGGTCTTGTCGATGTAGATGACGCCGTCCGCGAGGCCGCGGGCGTTCAGCGTGACCTCGCGCACCATGGCGTTGGGCAGGATGTCGAGGTTGCCGGTGGCGAGGGCGGGCGGCAGGTGGACGGTGGTGGACTGGTAGGTGGCACGGATGGCGCAGCCGCGGCCGCAGGGCGTGGCCCAAAAGCAGGCGGCGCGCTCGCTCATGGCCTGCGCGAGGATGCGCTGGGCCTTCGCGTTGCCGGGATGGAGGATTTTTGAGAGCCGCTCGCCGTCCTGCCGCTGCGTGAGCACGGCGCGGTGGATGGGGATCACGGGGATGCCCAGCGGGGCCATGTGTTTCCTCGCCAGCAGCTCGCAGGCGCGCGGGGCGGGCGGCGGCTGGAGCACGCCAGGCGAGGAATCGGGCGTGTTTTCCAGCCCCTCGTTCTCGCCATAAACGCCGATGAGCATCTCGGCCTTGTCATACCACGGGGCGATCTCGTCGTAGGTGAAGGGCCAGTCGAAGCCGAGGCCGTCGCGGCTGTAGGGTTTGAAATCGTAGGGACCGTTGCGCAGCGAGTGGCGCGCCCAGTGGTTCGTGCGGCCGCCCATCATGCGGGCGCGCCACCATTCGAACTGTTTCGCCGGATCGTCGGAGGCGTTGGTGTAGGGTTCGCCGGGCACCTGCCAGCCGCCGTCCACGGTGGCGTCGTGGAAACCCATGTGCTTGTCGGGCGTGGCCGCGCCACGCAGCGGCGCCTGGCCGTTGGTCTGGAACATCGGCGTCTCCTGCACCGGATCGTAGTCACGGCCGGCCTCGAGCATGAGGACCTTCGCGCCCTCCATCGTCAGCGTGTAGGCCGTCTGGCCGCCGGCGGCGCCGGAACCGACGACAATCACGTCGTAATCGGACTTAACCTGGGCAGGGGTGATGATCGGCATGGGGCGGGCCGCAAGGGGGTGCGCCCAAAGGAGGCCAGGCCGGTGAAATCGGCAAGGGGAAAGACGGCGCGCACGAGCGAAGCGTTAGCTGCCGCGGGTTCGCATGAACAATTTTTTCGTGTGCTTTCGGGCATTTCGTGGTTCTCCTCTCCTTCCCCTTCCCACCATGGCCAAAATCGAAGTCAACCAGGTCGCCGAGATCCTCAAGAAGCACAAGCTGGACCCGTCCATCCTGCGCGAGATCGTCGAGGAGATGAACGAGATCACCGCACCCGCGGTCGACGAGGACATCAAGCCGCCCGCGCCGAAGAAGCAGTTCGTCATCGTCCTCTCCGACATGGAGGGCAAGCTGCCGCAGAAGGAGCTCACCGGCTGGGTTGTGCAGATCCCGGAGAACGCGAGCCCCTACTCCACCACCGACCGCATCTTCAAGGCCGCCTACGATTTCAACGCCTCGAAGAAGGGCCGCATGCTCCCCGTCAAATCCGTCGGCGAGGCGCTCGAGAGCGCCAGCACCAAGTATTTCAAGGAGTCCGAGCTCTGGGTGAAGACCAAGCTCCCCGTCGGCGTCGTCGTGACCGACAACGTGCTGCCGAAGGACGAGTTCAAGACGGAGAAAGTGGACCGCCGCCGGAAGCTGGAGTGACGGCGAGCGGTAACTGACGGTTTGACGGCAGCGCGAACCTGCCGCAGCTTTGCTTCGTGACGCTCGCCGATTTCCCGCAACTCAAGCGCCTGCCTTCCCGCCAACGGTTGAAGCTGGCGGAGCAGCTCTGGGATTCAGCGGCCACAGACTCGATGGCGGTGCCGGCCAGCCACAAGCGCCTGATCCGATCGCGTCGCAAAGCTTACCAACAGG
>JAUPWC010000002.1 GCA_030916665.1 Verrucomicrobiota bacterium | reverse complement strand
GCGGGCGGGGGCTCGGCCGCGAAGCACCCGGCCGCGCCCGCCAGCAGGCCCGCGAGCGCGGCAACGGTCAGGCCGAGGCGTGACAGCGGGTTCAATTGGCCTTGGTGTTGATGGGTTCGTCCACGACGAGAGCGTCGGGGAAATCCGCCGCTTCCTGGCCGCCGCGGCTGCGATAGCGCAGGTTGTTGAACTTGCCGGACGGGGCGTTGAGCGGGATTTCCATGCCGCCCAGCTCATCCATCATCGCGTAGAGTTTCTTCTGCATGTCAGCCACCCGCCGGGCGTGCTCGGGCCGGTAGCGCAGGTTGTGCAGCTCGTTGGGATCGTCCTGGAGGTCGTAGAGCTCGTCTGCGTCCCACAGGCCGTAATAGGTGATATACTTGTAGCGGTCACCCCGCAGGGCGAACACGGTGGGCGACTGCGGGAAGTTGCGTTCCCAGTAGTAGACGTAGAGGAAGTATTCCCGCCAGGACGGGTGTTCGCCGCGGAGCAGCGGCACCAGACTGCGGCCGTCGAAATGCGCCGGGGCCTTGAGCCCCATCAGCTCCATGACAGTCGGGGCGATGTCGATGTTGGCGACAACCTCCTTGACCGCCGTGCCGCCCTTGATGAGCGACGGGCAGCGCATGAGCAGGGGCACGCGGATGGACGGTTCGTAGGCGACGCGCTTGTCGATCAGACCGTGCTCGCCAAACATGAAGCCGTTGTCGCCCATATAGACCACGAGCGTGTTGTCGGCGACCCCCATGTCCTCGAGCTGCTTGAGCACGCGCCCGACGCTTTCGTCGACGGCGGAAAGGGTTTCGCAGTAGGCTTTGTAGTAGGCGTCGATGTCGAGCTCGCTGTGGTAGGGGAAGTCCGCCCCGTGCCAGCTGTTGCGCTGGTCGCGCAGCCAGCGCGGCTTGTTGCGCAAGGCTTCCTCGGTGAGCTGGGCGGAGGGCGGCCGGGGCCAGGTCTTGCCGGATAATTTGCCGGCGTTGCGTGGCGCCGGCGTGAAATCGGCGTGCACGGCCTTGTGCGAGAGGTAGAGAAAGAATGGCTTTCCGGCGGCCTGCTGCTGCTTGAGCCAGTCGACGGCGTAATCGGTGAGCTCGTCGGTGATGTAGCCTTTCTGGGGCACGCGCTTGCCGTCCACGTTCAGGGTGTAGTCGGGCGTGGGGGCAAAGTAGTGGCCCTGCCCACGGAAGCTGACCCAGTGGTCGAAGCCCGGTTGCGGATTGTCGCCCTCGTCCCCCATGTGCCATTTGCCGAAGAACGCCGTGGCATAGCCCGCCTGCTGGAGATACTGGGGAAAGTAGATCGTGCCCTTCGGGATGGGCCGCTGGTTGTCAATGACCCGGTGCCGAAAGGTGTAGAGCCCGGTCAGGATGGACGCGCGACTCGGCGAGCATAGCGAGGTCGTGACCATGGCGTTGCCGAGATGCGCACCCTCGCGGGCGAGGCGGTCGAGATGGGGTGTCACCGCCAGCGGATGTCCCATGAAACTCATCGCATCGTAGCGGTGATCGTCGGTCAGGATGAAGACCACGTTGAGCGGCTTGGCGCCGGGGAGGCGCTCGGCGAGGACCGTGGCAGGCACCGGCACGGGCGCGGCCCAGGCGGCGGCGGCGGCGAACAGCGGGACGAGGAGCGTGAAGCGAAGGTGCATGCTCATGAGGGGTCTTTTTCCATGGGTTCTGAGGTGTCCGGCGCCTTGGCGGGCTTGGCTTCGCGCGCCGGCCGGGACCGGGCGGGAGCCGCCCCGACAGCGTTGCGCCAGGTCTTGAGCGCGGCAAGCAGTTCGTCCCGCTTTTGCGGCTGCTCGGCGGCAAGATTGCGGGATTCACCAACATCATTGCTCAGGTCGTAAAGCTCGACCTGCCCCGACTCGGGAAACTCCAGCAGCTTCCACTCACCGCTGCGCACCGCAGAGGAGTAGAGGTCGCCCGTGCTGGCGGGCCGGGGGGCCGGATTGTGCCAGAAGAAGGGACGGGGCTCGACGGTGCCACCGCCGAGCAACGGGGCGATCGAGCGACCGTCGAGATCCTGCGGCAACGGGGTCCCGAGCTGCGTGAGGTCGGCGAGGGTCGGAATCAGGTCGAGGGAGATCACTGGCGTGCCGATCACCGCGGGGGCGACGCGACCGGGCCAGCGCACGAGCAGCGGAATCCGCAGGCCGCCTTCGTAGAGATGACCCTTGCCGGCGCGAAGCGGGCGGTTGGAGGTGGCGACTTCGCGCGTGTTGCCGCGGGCCGACAGGCCGCCGTGGTCGGAGAGGACGACGACAATGGTGTCGCGGGAGAGGCCGAGGCGGTCGAGCTCGGCGAGCAGCCGGCCGACATTCTCGTCCACGCTGCGCACCATGCCGCCGTAAACGGGATTGTTCTGCACGAGGAGGTTCTCGGCGTGGCGTTCCTTCTCCCAGACGGCCTCCGGTTTGGGCTGGCCGGCGAGCTTCGCCTGGTAGTGCGCGACGTGTTCCGCCTTGGCCTCCAGCGGCGTGTGCACGGCGTAAAAGGCGAGGACGGCGAAGAACGGCTGGTCGCGCGCCTGGCCCAGAAATTTCATCGTCTCGTCGGTCTGACGGTCGGCGAGGTATTCATCACGGGGCGCGTCCTCCAGACCGTGGATGAGTTCCTTCTCGCTTTCGCCGCCGCGCCCGCGCGCCTCCGTGTAGGGGGCGAAATGGGAGCGGGTGGCGCCGGCTCCCCCGGCGGCGACGGCGGTCTTGAAGCCCAAGGCGGCGGGCCCGCTCGGGCCCTCGCCGAGATGCCATTTGCCGCAATAGAAGGTGTCGTAGCCAGCGGCGGAAAAGACGTGGCCGATCGTGGTGTCGCGGCCGGGCCGCAGCTTCATGCCGTCGCGCGCCCCCTGGAAGCGGGTCGGGTGTTTGCCGGTCATCAGGCCGAAGCGCGAGGGCACGCAACGCGGGTAGGCGACGTAGGCCGTGGTGAAGCGGGCGCCCTCGGCGGCCAGCCGGTCGAGGTGCGGGGTCTCCGCGAGCGTCGCCCCGTAGGCACCGAGATCGGTCCAGCCCAGATCATCGACCAGGATGACGAGCACATTGGGGCGCGGCGCGGACGCGGGGGGCGCGGCCATCGCCGGGACGGTCAGCAGGGCCCCAAGGAGAAGAATATTTTTCATGGATTCTTCTGGCTCGTGCCCTGGCGGTTTTCCTTCCGCTGTTCGCGTTTGGCCTGCTGGACATTATCCCTGATCTGCAGACGGGCTTCGGGCAGGAGTGCGAGCCGGGCCCGCAAGGCGGCGACGACCTCGGGCTGTTGCGCGGCGATGTTCACCGTTTCCTGCGGGTCGGTCTGGTAGTCGTAGAGTTCGATCACCGCGGTGGCGGCATCCGCCCCGGCGGCCTTCCACTCGATGAGGCGGTGGCGCGCGGTGCGGACGGCCCGGCCGATGTTGGCGCCGCGGGGATAGACGTGCATGGCCTCCGACCGCACCGCCTGCTGCGGGTCGCGGAGCACGGCCACCTGGCTGACGCCCTCGGCACTGGACGGAGTAGCGAGCCCCGTCAGTTCGCACAAGGTCGGCAGGATATCGATGCTCTCGATAAAGGCCGCGGTGCTGGCGCCGGGGGCGGAAACACCCGGGGCGCGGACCAGCAGCGGGATGCGGTTGGCCTGCTCGTAATTGGTGTGCTTGCACCACCAGCCGTGATCGCCGAGGTGCCAGCCGTGGTCGCCCCAAACGATGACGATCGTGTTTTCGTCGAGCTTGAGCTCGTTCAACCGGTCGAGCAGGCGGCCGATCTGGGCATCGGAATAGGAGGTGGCGGCATAGTAGCCGCGGATCAGCTCGGAGGCCTTGGTGGCGTCCACCGGGCCCACATCGGGAATATCGGAGAAGTTGCGGAGCTCCCCCCAGTTGTGGCCGGCGAAATTCGGCGCGTGTTGCGGCGGAGCGGCCGGACCGTCGGGGGCGAACTCGGTGCGTTCATGCAGCTCCCAGTATTTGCGGGGGGCGGTGAAAGGGAGATGCGGTTTCTTGAAACCCGCAACGAGGAGAAACGGCTCGCCGCCCCCCTGCACCTGACGAAGACGCTCGAGAATGGCGTCGGTCATGGCCCCGTCGCTGTAGGCGTTGTCGGGCACGTCGAGGTTCTCGGTGGCGGGCCGGTCCTGATGGTCGGCGGCGTAGAGCTTTTTGTCCTGCCAGTCCCAGTGTGGCGCGCTGAGGGCGGCCCGGTCGGACTCGTCGCCGTTGCCGCCGTGGAAGACCTTGCCAAAGGTCTCGACCCGGTAGCCGCCCTGACGGAAGGCCTGCTGGAGCGTGACGGCGGCGGGCGCACCGAGGCGGAAGTTGGTCACGAGGTCGTAGACGCCGATCGAGGTCGGCCGCATGCCCACGAGCAGGGCGTTGCGGGCAGGGGCGCAGACCGCCTGGTTGGTGTAGGCGCGATCGAACCGCACGGCGGAGCGCGCAAAGCGGTCGAGGTTGGGTGTGACGGCCTTGGCGTCGCCATAGCAGCCGAGCGTCGGCTTCAGGTCATCGACCAAAATTAGCTGCACGTTGGGCCGGGCGGCCCGCACGGGGGCCAGGAGGGAGAGCAGGAGGCAGAGG
>JAUPWC010000165.1 GCA_030916665.1 Verrucomicrobiota bacterium | reverse complement strand
GGCGGGGGTCAGCACAATATAACGCTGACCGGGGTTGGCGCGGAGGTCGTTGCCGTCGTAGATAAATCGGTTCCAATCGCCCGCCAGGACCGTGGTGTAGTCCAGGTCAAGTTGCGTGGCGTGAATCCCGGCGCTGAACACGCCCCAGTGATTCACCGTCTTGAAGTCGCTGCGCCAGCCGATCTCGGTCTCGCCCTCACCGATCGTAATGATGTTCTCCCGCACGGGAAAACTGGACGCGGGTGATCCCTGCGGCACGAGATCGGGAAAGGCTTCACCCTCTGAGCTGAGCTTGTCGCTTTTGCGGTAGTAAACCTTGTTGGTCCAAACCGCCTCGTCCCCGACCAATGATCGCAAGGTGAAGCCGTATAGATCACTGTCTTGTTTGAAATCCAGCAGCGCTGCATCCTCGAAATTGGGTGAAGCAAAAACGTGCGTCACGTCGCGAATATAGTCTTCGTGGGTGTCAATCAGGAGGATTTCAAACGTGTGGTTCTGGTTGATGGGGATGACCGACTTTACGAGGACGTCCCTTAGGACCGGATCGCCAATGTCCAGTTCTTCGATAGTTTCAAAAAACGCGCCAAAATCCAGTTGTCGGGCAGATACGAGCACCGTGGAGCCATCCGTTATCCCGGCCGGGCCTTCGTAACCCACTTCAAAGCCCGCCAGGTCAATGCGCAGACTGGCGGAAGGGCTGGGATCGCCCCCGGCGACTTCCAGCTTGAGGAGCGAGGCCGCCCGACCGCCATAGGCCGGGCCCCAGCCACCGGGGGAGAACTCTGCTCCGCTGATCACGTTCGGGGCGAAAATCGAGAAACGGCCGCCGCCACCGATATCTTCGTCTTCGCCGAGGGTTGCGTCGAAGTGCACCGCTTTATCAAAGGGAAATTCATCCACGAAAAACAAATTATCCCTCGGGCCCCGGCCGCGGACGCTGAAGCTCGCGAATTCACCGGTGGAGGCCAGGCCAGGCAACCCGTCCAGCGAAAGCAGCGGATCGGCGCCTCCGCCCACGGCGCCGGTCAACTCCTCTCGATTGCGGTAGGTGCTGGAAGCGGATGCATACACATCCGCGGGGCGGGCTCGCACGACCACTTTCTCCAGGATCACCGGCTGTCGCAGCAGTTCGAATTCAATCTGGATGTTTTTGCGCGTTATCACGCGTACGCTTGGCTCAGACGATGAAGCGAACCCGCTTTTGGCGACGTTCACCGCGTAGAGGCCGGAATCGAGCGCTTCAACCACGATGCGCCCCTGGGCGTCGGTCTCAACGGATCGCGTGGCATTGGTTTCCCGCTCCGTGATCGTGATCTGCACCCCAGGGAGTGGCCGCGCCGTAATCTGATCCTTCACCAGAATGGTCATCCCGCCGGGCGCCTCGGCGGCGTGGGAAAAAAGGTGAATGCCCATGAGGAGCACCGCCGGGGTAAACCGTGATATCGCGTATCTGCGGCCGAAAACTTGCATGTTCATGTTTCAATATAATACGCCAGCGCGCGTGAACGGGTCGTGAGGCGAACGTTAAAGAAACGCCAAATCGCGCCTCCACCGGCGCCTCCCTTCGCGTCGCAGATCGACTTTCGCTCAACATCCAGATTGAAATGGCGGCGGGCTCGGGCCACCAAGTTCGGAAACCGCGAGGACGACGGCGCGGTTTGGCCACGTGCTCTTCTCCAGATGATCGACGCTCCCAACACTCCCGTTCTCCTCGTGGAGGACAATTTCGACCTCGCCGGCAATATTCAGGATTACCTCGAGCAACGGGGGTGGAGTGTCGACTATGTGCCCAACGGAGCCCTCGCCCTGCACCGCGTGAACGAGCGGACGCACGCGGCGGTGATACTGGATCTTCGTCTCCCCGTGATCGACGGGTTGGAGGTCTGCCGTCTTTTACGCAAGAGCATCGCGCCACGGATTCCGGTGCTGATGTTGACCGCCGCTGACTTGCTTGACGACCGATTGAGGGGATTCGAGGCCGGGGCGGACGACTACATGGTAAAACCATTTGCGTTGCCGGAATTGCTCGCGCGGTTGCGGGCACTCGTGCGTCGCGGTTCGGCGCGGTCCCCCTCCGCGGTGCTGCGGCTGCACGACCTCGAATTGAATCCCTCGACCCGGGAGGTCCGCCGGGGCGAGCGGCGGCTCGTCCTCACCCGCATGGGCTACTCCATCCTTGAATATCTGCTGGATCGATCCCCGGCCGTCGTCCTCCGCCAGGAATTGGAACGGCATCTCTGGGCGGACGACCCGCCCGGGAGCGACGCGCTGCGCACGCATATCGCGACCTTGCGCGCTGAAGTGGATCGAGCGGAGCGCACCGCGCTGCTGCATACCCACCGCGGGGTAGGTTATCAGATCGTCGCGATGGAGCCCGCGCGCCGACATGTTTAAATCAAAAAAACGGGCTCCGGGCCGCCTGGCCTCGCGGATTCGCTGGCTGCTCGTGGGCCTGGCGGTTTTGCAGGCCGTCGTGACCGCGTGGGTGGGATGGATGCTGTTGCTCACCGCCGAAGAGCGCCTCAAGAACCAGTATTATGCGCACCTTCTCGACTATGCGGCTCAGGCCGGGCCGATGGCTTCGCTGCCGGCCGGGGTGATCCGCTATACTTCCAGCGAATCAATCAGCGAGGCGCTGGGGCTCGCGGCTCCGCCCACGGCACGCGGTCTGTATCCTGCATTCCGCGACCGCGCGCAGCATCGGACCGAAGTGATGCACGGAGTCCTCGATTACTTGTATTGGTCGGGCTGGGATGAGGAATATGTGATCTGGGTCGACTCGCCGGGGTCGGGCGAAGCGGTGACCTGGCTCGTGAGTCCGGTCGACGAGTATTCCGACACGATTGTCGGCTCGTTTCAAGTCGCGCTCCTGATCGCGGCGCTCGTCGTCATGGTGGTCGCGCTTTCAGGAGCATCGCTGATCGTCCAGTGGGCCTTGAAGCCGATCGTCGCGCTCGCCGAGCGGGTGCAGCAACGGAATCCAGACATAATAGCCGACGCGCGTTCCCCGGGACGGGCGGCGCGAGTCGACCCCGACGAAGTTGGTTTTCTCGAGGGCGCGTTGGAAGCCTACGAGGTGCGTCTGCGCGAGTCGCTTGCCCGGGAGCGCGACTTCCTGGCGGAATGCAGCCACGAGTTGCGCACGCCCGTTGCCACCTTGAAAGGAGCGGTCGCGTTGCTTCAGACCGGCACGGATGACTCGGCCCGGGAACGTTATTTCGGACGCATCGAACGTTCCGTGCATCGCATGGAACGTTTGATCGAGATTTTTTTGATGGTGGCCCGGGAAGGCCAGCACCGGGCGCCGACGGAGCAGGTCAACGCGGCCGGGGTTGTCGCCGAGGTGGTGGAAGAGATTCGCTCGCTCTATCCCACTCACCCGCTGCGGATTCAATTGGTCGCCGACCAAACCGTGATGATCGTCTGCCACCGCGAAGTGCTGGCCGTGTTATGCCACAACCTGATCGGCAACGCCTTCACCCATCTCCCGGGGGGCGAGCTGTGCGTGCGGGTGGACTCGATTGACGGTGGGGGACGCCTGCGGGTCGAGGACGACGGTCCGGGCCTGCCCGAGTTCAGGGATATCGCCGCGGTGTCGGAGCCGGGGCATGGGTATGGCCTGGCGCTCGTTGAACGGCTCTGCCGCACCCATCACTGGCGGCTGAACAAGGTGCCGCGGGACAAGGGAGGCACTTGCATCGAGGTGAATTTCTCTCGCGCGAGCGCATGAGGTGCCCATCGGCCACGCGCCCTGTCCAGTCCTGGCGTCGGCTCAGGCGAAACTGAAATGCCGGCGCTCGTTCAGGTCGCGGCGGAGTTCGGCGCGAAAATCGGGGTGGGCGATGGAGATCAGGGCTTCGCCGCGCTCGCGGAGGGTTTTGCCGTGCAGGTTCACGGCGCCGTATTCGGTGATGACCCAGTGGACGTGGCCGCGGGTGGTGACGACGCCGGCGCCGGGACTGAGCTGCGGGACGATGCGCGAGACCTTGCCGCCCATCGCGAGCGACGGCAGGGCGATGATGGGCTTGCCGCCGGGCGAGAGCGCGGCGCCGCGGATGAAGTCCATCTGGCCGCCGATGCCGGAGTAAATGCGGTCGCCGATGGAGTCGGCGCAGACCTGGCCGGTCAGGTCGATCTGGATGGCGGAGTTGATGGCGACGACCTTCGGGTTCTTGCGGATGACGGAGGTGTCATTGGTCCAGTCGCAGGGGTAGAAGTGGACCAGCGGGTTGTCATGGACGAAGTCGAAGACCCGCTGCGAGCCGTTGATGAAGCTGGTGATGATGCGGCCCTGGCCGACCTTCTTGTGGCGGTTGGTGACGGCGCCGGCCTCGACGAGGTCCACGATGCGGTCGGAGAACATCTCGGTGTGGATGCCGAGGTCGAGCTTGCCCTTCATGCGGCTGAGGGCGGCGTCGGGGATGCCGCCGATGCCCATCTG
>JAUPWC010000164.1 GCA_030916665.1 Verrucomicrobiota bacterium | reverse complement strand
GTGGACGCCGGCCTCCTCGAGTTCCTTGGCCCACTTGATGTTGTTGGCCTCGTCGAAGCGGGCCTTCAGCTCGACGAGTGCGGTGACCTGCTTGCCGTTGCGCGAGGCCTCGATGAGCGCGCCGATGATCGGCGAGTCGCCGCTCGTGCGGTAGAGGGTCTGCTTGATCGCGAGCACGCCGGGATCGCGCGCGGCCTGCTGGACGAACTCGACGACGGGGTTGAACGACTCGTAGGGGTGGTGGAGCAGGATGTCGCCCTCGTGGATCGAGGCGAAGATGCTGGGCGCGGCCTTGAGCGTGGGCGACTCGACCGGAGCGAAGGGCGGGAACTTCAAATCGGGCCGGTCCACGAGGTCGGACAGGCTCATCATGCGGACGAGATTCAGCGGGCCCTTGAGACGGAACACGCGGTCCTCGTCGAGCTGGAGGTTTTCGCAGAGGAGCTGGAAGACCGTCACCGGGGCATCGTCCTCGATCTCGAGGCGCACGGCGGCGCCGCGGCGGAGGTTGCGCAGCTCCTCCTCGATCTTCTTGAGCAAGTTGTCGGCTTCCTCGTCATCGATGTAGAGGTCGCTGTTGCGGGTGACGCGGAAGGCGTGGGCGCTGATGACGCGGTAGCCGGGGAAGAGGTCGCCGGCGCAGAGCTTGATGATCTCGCTCAGGAAGACGAAGGTCTGCGGGCCGCGCTTTTCAGGGGTGATCTGCACAAGGCGCGGCAGGATGCGCGGCACGGGCAGCACGGCGGTCAGGTTCTCCTGCTCGGGCGTGTCGGGGTTGTCCACCGTCACGATGACGTTGAGCGTCTTGTTGGCGATCTGCGGGAACGGGTGGGACTGGTCGATGGCCAGCGGGGTCAGGACCGGATGAACCTGCTTGGCGAAATAGTCATGCACCCAAGCACGCTCGGCGGCGGAGAGCTGCGAGGCGGTCTTGAAGGTGATCTTTTCCTTCGCGAGCGCGGGGACGAGCAGGTCGTGCCAGCAGGCATACTGGTCGTCCACGAGCTTGCGAATCTCGGCGAAAGCGCGCTTGAGCTGCTCGCGCGGGGAGAGTCCGTCGAGGCTGGCCTCGCCGCCGGTGGAGTCCTTCTGCTGGAGGAGGCCGGCGATGCGGATTTCGAAGAACTCGTCGAGGTTGGAGCTGACGATGGCGAGGAACTTGGTGCGTTCGAGCAGCGGGTTGGCCTCGTTCTTGGCCTGCTCCAGCACGCGCTGGTTGAAGGCCAGCCAGCTCAGCTCACGGTTGGCATAGACGACCTTGCTTCCGCCGGCCTTGGGCGTGATGGACCGACCGGTCTTGGCGGTGATCTTGGCGGAACGGGGTTTGCTGCGCGTGGTGGGAGGCATGGTGGTGGCGGACGAAGGCCGGAGAGGGAGGAAGACGCATAGCCCGGTTGGTTCCAGAACCAACGCAAAAGCGGACCGGCCGGACAGATTTAACAATTCAGCGGTCCTTGGCGGACATCGGGATACGGCACCATCTTCCTGTGCGCAAAAATGTAACATTCGGGGCGTTGCGGACCGAGAGGCAGTCGGGGAGCATGCATCGTCGCTCCAACCTCCCCCTCCCCATGACCGCCTCCGTTGTTGATGTCGTCACCGCCCGCAAAAAGCTTTTGACCAAGATTGCCGCTGCGCAGAAACAGGCGGACGCGGCCAAGAAGACGGCGAAGCTCGCCAAGGCGGGCTTCAAGGCCGCGAAACAGAAATTCAAGGCCGCCAAGCAGGCCGCCAAGAAATTGCGCAAGGAAGTGAAGGCGCTGAAGGCCGAACTCGCCGCGCTTGCGACCAGAAAGAAGCCGTCACGAAAGCCGGCCAAGCCCGCGGTCAAGCGCGTCAAGCCGGCGACATCCGCTGCCGCTCCGGCTGAAGCTGCGATCGAGATCGCGGCGCCGGCGGAAGCCCCGGTCGCGGCCGACGTCGCCCCGGCTCAGTAAATTTCCGGCACGATCATCTCCGGCGAGATCGGCTCGCGCCGGTAGTCGGGATGATGGATGCGCGAGGGCAGGTGAACCGGGTCGTGTTCGACCTCGGTGTATTTCACCTGCGAGAGCAGGTGCGCGATGCAGTTCAGGCGTGCCTTCTTCTTGTCCACGCCCTGAACCACCCACCAAGGCGCCTCGGGAATGTGCGTGCGCTCGAACATGACCTCCTTGGCCTTGGTGTAGAGCTCCCAGCGTTTGCGCGACTCGAGGTCCATCGGGCTCAGTTTCCACTGTTTGAGCGGGTCGTTGATGCGGCAGCGGAACCGAAACTCCTGCTCCTCGTCGGTGATCGAGAACCAGTATTTGACGACCTGGATGCCGGAGCGGATGAGCATCTTCTCGAACTCGGGCGCCGAGCGGAAGAACTCCTCGTATTCCGCGTCGTTACAGAAACCCATGACGCGCTCCACGCCGGCCCGGTTATACCAGCTGCGGTCGAAGAGCACCATCTCGCCCGCGGCGGGCAGGTGAGCAATGTAGCGCTGGAAATACCACTGCGTCTTCTCGCGGCTTGATGGAGCCGGCAGTGCGGCGACGCGCGCCACCCGCGGATTGAGGCGCTGGGTGATGCGCTTGATCGCGCCACCCTTGCCGGCGGCGTCGCGCCCCTCGAAGAGGATGACCATGCGGTGGCCGGTCTCCACGAGCCAGTCATGCATCTTCACCAGCTCGCCCTGAAGGCGGAACAGTTCCTTGAAATAGCGGGCCCGGGCGGCGCGGCTGTTGTC
>JAUPWC010000163.1 GCA_030916665.1 Verrucomicrobiota bacterium | reverse complement strand
GCGCCCCACCGCATCCTGATTGCGGACGACCAAGCCGACGTGCTCGAAGCGCTCCGCCTCCTCCTGAAGGCCGAGGGCTACCAGATCGAGACCGTCAAGTCGCCCGCCGCGGTGATCAAGGCCGTCGAGGCCCGCGATTTCTCGATGGCCATGATCGACCTCAACTACACACGCGACACCACGTCGGGCCAGGAAGGCCTCGAACTGCTCGCCAAGCTGCAGGCCGTGGACCCCACCCTGCCGGTGGTCGTGATGACCGCCTGGGCCAGCGTCGAGATCGCCGTCGAGGCCATGCGCCGCGGCGCGAAGGACTTCATCACCAAGCCCTGGGACAACCCGCGCCTCGTCACCATCGTCAAGACCCAGATCGAGCTCGCCAGCGCCGTGCGCGCCTACCGTCGCCTCGAGGAGGAGAACCAGATCCTGCGCGGCAAGGGCGGCCCCAATCTCATCGCCCAGTCGGCCGCCATGCGGCCCGTGCTCGAGATCATTTCCCGCGTCGGGCCTTCCGACGCCAACATCCTCATCACCGGCGAAAACGGCACCGGCAAGGGCGTCGTCGCCCAGGCCCTGCACGCCGTGTCCGTGCGCGCTGCCAAGGGTTTCATCTCCGTCAACATGGGCGGCCTGCCCGAAGGCATCTTCGAGAGCGAGCTCTTCGGCCACGTCCGCGGCGCGTTCACCGACGCCAAGACCGACCGCGCCGGCCGCTTCGAGCTGGCCGACGGCGGCTCCCTCTTCCTCGACGAGATCGGCAACATCCCGCTCAGCCAGCAGGCCAAGATCCTCCGCGTGCTCGAGACCGGAGAGCTCGAGCGCGTCGGCTCGTCGCGCACCTACCGCGTCAACGTCCGCCTCATCTCCGCCACCAACTCCGACCTCCAGACCGAGGTCGCCGCCGGCAAATTCCGCCAGGACCTCCTGTTCCGCCTCAACACGATCCACATCCACCTCCCGCCGCTCCGCGAGCGCCGCGAGGACATCGCGCTCCTCGCCCAGCATTTCCTCAAGGGTCACGTCGAACGCTACCGCAAGGGGATCACCGGCTTCGATGACGCCGCCGTCGAGGCGATGAAGGACTACGCCTGGCCGGGCAACGTCCGCGAGCTCGACCACGCCGTCGAGCGCGGCGTGCTCATGTCCCAGGGCAAGGTCGTGCGCGCCGCCGACCTCGGCCTCAACGCCGCCAACACCGCCCCGCGCCTCGACGACATGAGCCTCGAGGAGGTCGAGGCCTTCCTCATCAAGAAGACCCTCGCCCGCTGCGACGGCAACGCCCGCAAGGCCGCCGAGGAACTCGGCCTCAGCCGCAGCGCCTTCTACCGGCGGCTGGAGCGCTACAAGCTCTAGGACCGGATGATTTAACCACTCATCCACACTAACTGGGCACTAATTAAAACCGGGTGGCTTGGTTTCTGATTAGTGAGGCCTAAGTGTCCATTAGTGGTTCACCTGCCTTGGTCCTTTCCCGTGTGTTCAGTGTATTCCGTGGTTAATTCCTTCTCGGATAATGCCTCATCCGTGTGTATCCGTGAAATCCGTGGTTAAGAAATCTCTCCTTCGGAATTGATGGCTCCTCCCCGTAAACGCAGGATGTCCCACGAGAACCGCGTGTTCCTTTACACGCTGATCGGCGGGCTGCCCGCCGTGATCGTGGCGATGGTGTTGCTCCTGTGGTTCGTGCCGGCGGCGGATACCAAGATCAAGTGGACGCTCGGCCTGCTCATTTTCGGTTTCTGGCTTGGCTATGCGCTCGCCGTGCGCGAACGCGTCGTGCGTCCGCTCCAGACGATGGCCAACCTCCTCACCGCGCTGCGCGAAGGCGATTTTTCCACCCGAGCCCGCGGCGCCAACCGCGATGAACCCCTCGGCGACGTGCTGGCCGAGATCAACCTGCTCAGCGGCACGCTGCAGGAACAGCGCCTCGGCGCGCTCGAAGCCACCGCCCTGCTGCGCACCGTCATGGAGGAAATCGACGTCGCCATCTTCGCCTTCGACGCCAACGAGACGCTGCGCCTCGTCAACCGCGCCGGCCAGGAGCTCGTCGCCCAGCCCGCCGAGCGCATCCTTGGCCGCCCGGCGCAGGATCTCGACATGGCCGACTGCCTCACCGGCGAAGGCACGCGCGTGCTCAGCCGCACCTTTCCCGGCGGCAAGGGCCGCTGGGGCATGCGCCGCACCCTGTTCCGCGAGGGCGGCCTGCCGCACAGCCTCGTCGTCATCGCCGACCTCAGCCAGCCGCTGCGCGAGGAGGAGCTGCGCGCCTGGCAACGCCTCGTGCGCGTCATCGGCCACGAACTCAACAACTCCCTCGCGCCGATCAAGTCCATCGCCGGCTCCCTAAACACCATGCTCCGCCGCCCGCAGAAGGCCGACGACTGGGAGGACGACCTGCGCGGCGGATTGGAAATCATCGAGGCCCGTGCCGAAGGCCTGAACCAGTTCATGCAATCCTACGCTCGGCTCGCCAAGCTGCCCGCACCCAACAGGCACCCCTGCGAGATCGCCCCGCTCCTGCGCCGCGTCGTGGCGCTCGAAACTCGCACCGCGGTACAGCTCGACCCCGGCCCCGAGCTGACCGTCAACGCCGATGCCGCCCAGTTGGAGCAGGTCATCATCAACCTCGTGAAGAACGCCGTCGAGGCCGCCCCTGAACCCGGCCATTCCGCCCCGCCGACCTGCTGCGTGCGCGTCGGCTGGACGAAGACACCCGGCGCGCTGGACATCACCGTGACCGACGACGGCCCCGGCATCGCCAACCTGCAGAATCTCTTCGTCCCCTTCTTCACCACGAAGCCCTCCGGCTCCGGCATCGGCCTCGTGCTCTGCCGTCAGATCGCCGAGAACCACGGCGGTTCGCTCGCCCTCGAAAACCGCACCGACACCCACGGCTGCGTGGCGCGCCTGCGCCTGCCTCTCTGATTCCGCCGGCAGGCTCGCATCACTCAACCGATGCCGGACAACACACCGACCTTGCCCGACTCACGCAAACGCCACCATCAGGCCATCCACATCAGACTTGCGGCGAAGCCGAGGAAAACTGCACCGAGCGCCCGGTCGATCCAGTGGCCGTGACGCAGGAAGCCGCGGCGCACTTCGGTGCGCGTGAAGACCACGGCTACGAAACTGAACCAGGCCACGGTGCTCAGCGTCATCCACACGCCGTAGCCGGCCTGCACAAGCCGCGGAGTGGCCGGGCTCACCGCCAGCGGAAAGAGCGAGATGAAGAACAACGCGGCCTTCGGGTTGAGCACGTTGACCAGGAAGCCGGTCGTCCACGCCGCGCACTCGCTCGGCGCGTCCGTCGAGGCCGTCAGGTCGAGATCCCCTTCGCGCGGTTTCGCCCGCAGGGCCTGCACGCCGATCCACGCGAGGTAGGCGGCACCGAGCCATTTCACGACGGTCAGGGCGGTCGCAGACTTGGCCAACAACAGGCCAAGTCCGAGGAGGCTGTAGGTGATGTGGATGCAAAGGCCGCACCCGATGCCCACGCTGGTCCACACCGCGGTTGCGCGGCCGTGTCGCAGGCTCTGCCGCAGCACGATGGCGAAGTCCGGTCCCGGGCTGGCCACGGCGAGCATGTGCGCGACGGCGATGGTGAGGAACTCGGGGAGGAAGGACATGCGACGCGTATCATTCCCGTTCGCTTGATCGTAATCGTTCTCAAACCCAAACCGGGGAGGAACGAGAAGGGGAATGATTAAGGGAACGGTTGCAGATCCTCTCAGGCTTTGGCGCGCAGTT
>JAUPWC010000162.1 GCA_030916665.1 Verrucomicrobiota bacterium | reverse complement strand
GCTCTCCTTGAAGCCGAGCCAGAGATCGTGGTAGAGCTCGCGGGCTTTCTCGAAGTCGTGTTCCTTGAGGTCGAGCACGAGGAGCTGGCCGCCGGGCTTGAGGATGCGGAAGGCCTCGTTGACGGCGGTCTGCGGGTGACTGGCATGGTGCAGGGCCTGCGAGAGGATGGCGAGATCGACGGACTTGTCGGGCAGGGGCACCTGCTCGATGTCGCCGAGCTTGTAGGCGAGGTTGGCGAGGCCGTTCTTCTTCGCCAGCTCGGTGCCGACCTCGATCATCCGGGGCGAGTTGTCGATGCACCACACCTTTTCGGCGCGGCGGGCGAGCAGCTGGGAAACGAGGCCTTCGCCGGCGCCGAGATCGGCCACGGTGATGGCGGGCACGAGGCGTAGCGCGAGGTGGCCGAGGGCTTCCCAGGAGCGGCCGGGGCAGTAGCCCTTGCCGAGCCGGCCGGCGATGAGGTTGAAATATTGCTCGGAGTGCTGGCGGCGTTTCTGGAGCGTGCGGGCGAGGTTTTCCCGGTCCTCGACGGACTCGGGCAGGCCCGACACCGAATCGCAGGCGGCGTGGAGCACCGCGAGCAGCTTGGGCTCGAGGTCGGCGCGCAGGGAATAGAAGGCCTTCTTGCCATCGCGCCGGTCGCTGACGAAACCGGCCTGGCGCAGCAGACCGAGCTGGGACGAGATGCGCGACTGCCCCATGCCGAGAATTTCCTGCAGTTCGGCGACGGAGAGCTCCTCCTTGAGCAAGAGGGCGAGCAAACGCAGCCGGGTCGGATCGGAGAGAACCTTGAGACTGTCCCAGGAGTCGGTCATGCGCCCACAGACCTATGGGGAGAAAGGGGGCATGACAAGCGCGGCTCATCCGGAGGATTCGCCCTGCCGGAAAAAACAGGCCGCGCTGGGTGGCGCGGCCGGGTGAGGAGGCGGGGTTCGGAAACCTCGCCCTAAAGACTGTCCTGGCTCAGGACTTGGCGTCCACGTGGCGGGTGATGCCGGCAATCTGGTATTCGTGCTGCACGCCGCCGATCTTGAGCTTCACGTGCTCGCCGATCTTCTTGCCGAGGAGGGCCTGGCCGAGCGGGGTCTTGTAGGCGATGCGGTGGGCGTCGGGATCGCTGTCCCAGGCGCCGAGCACGGAGTAGCGGACGGCCTTGCCGCTGGCGATGTCGCGAAGGTCCACGACGGTGCCGACGGAGATCTGGTCGGTGGTGGCCTCGGAGAAGTCGGTGATGCGGGCCCGGGCGAGGTCGCGCTCCAGCTGGGCCTTCTGGCCCATGAGGACGCTCTGGTCCTGCTTGGCCATCTTGAACTCGGAGTTCTCCTTGAGATCGCCGTGCTCGCGGGCGACGGAGATGGCCTTGGAGTTCTCGGGTATGCGCTTGGAGACGATGTCCTCGTATTCGACGCGCTTCTTCTCGTAGCTTTCGCGGGAGACGAGGAACTGGTCATCCTTGGAGTCGGCCTCGCCGGAGACGAGCGACTGGAGGGAGGGGAACAGCTTGATGAAGCGGGCGAGCAGGGACTTCTTGGTGAGTTCCTCGAAGCCCTGGTTGAGGAGAAGGCTGTTGCCGAGGTCGCGGGCGGTCTCGGTGTCGGCGGCGGCGAGGAGGTCGGAGATGAGGTCGGCGTCGTCGCTCAGGGCCTCGGCCAGCGGGATGCGGCGGGTGCCGGCGGACTGGAGGGCCTCGTAGTCGATCGCGAAGAAGATCGCGCCGAGGAGGCGCGGGTTGATGAGGTCGTGCAGGAGCTTGCCGAACTTCTTCGAGTGGCGGTTCTTGATGATCCAGAGGAGGACCGGGGCGCGGAGGTTCTGCTCGGTTTTCCAGCGCTTGAGGACGGAGGCGAGCTCTTCGCTCTGGCCGTGCTCGAGGAGGAAGTTGATGCACTCGGTGGTGAACTTGCCCTGTGAGGTCTTGAGGAGGGCGAAGGTGATCTCGCGCCACTCGAGGGGGTGGGTCTCCTTGACGAGATCGAGGAAGCGGGACTGGAAGTGGACGGGAATCTTCTCCGCGATGGCGGGCAGGCCCCGGACCTCCTTGATGAGCTCGGACTGGTTGGGCGAGCTGGCGCCGACCTCGTGGCCGAGGATCTTGGCGAGTTCGTCGCGCACGAAGGCGCCGTAGAGGCGCTCGGCGGCGTCGAGCTGGTTGCTGTCGCGCACGGCCTCGGTGATGCCGTTGAGGACGGTGCCGAGGGATTGCTTGGCCTCCTCCTTGATGGACGCGGCGAGGAGGTCCTCGGCGAGGGAGATGCGGCGGCGGGCGGAGCGGGTGTTGGCGAACTCCTCCATGATCTCCGACTCGGCGGTGACGGGCTCGTCGCGCAGGACGTAGAGCTCGGTTTTCTTGGCGGGGACGCCGACGCGGGGGTCCTTGATGAGCTGCTTCTTCACGCTGGAGAACCACTTCTTGAACTTCTCCTCGCCGATGACCTGGGTGAGGACGATTTCGAGCTCGATGGCGCTGGCGGCGTTGTTGGGGTAGGCGGAAAGGGTGTCGATCACGAGCTGGACCGGGTCGTCCTCGATGAGCTGCTTGATCTTGGCGGCCTCGGTCTCCTTGCGGGCGAGGATGTGCTTGGGGGAGAGGACTTCCATGCTGCCGACGCAGAAGGAGGGGTCCATGCGGTGGGCCTTCTTGCCCTTGAAGTCGATGACCAGTTTCTGGTCGGCGTCGTCGTAGTCCTTGATCTGACCGAAGCCCCAGCTGCGGTGAACGACGTAGGAGCCGGGCTCCATCGCCTCCAGCTTGGCTTTGGACGCCTTGAGGGCGGGTTGCTTGCTGAGGATCGCGGAGATGGCTTCAGAATTCATAATTGCGTATCGAGTCGGTGAACCGATTAGTTCAGGCGACAATGATGCATGATGTCAAACAGGGTTTAAATCCGGTTCCGGAAGCCACCAAAGCCCAGCCGAGCGGCTGGGTGGCTGCCGCCGGGCTGGTCGAGCGCTGGCTGGCCCGCTCCGAACGCGTTGACACGTTGCTGGAAGGACTTGCATCCGGCCTTAGTCCCCAGGAGCGGGCCCGGGCGCAGCAGCTGTTTTATGGCGTGGTCCGCTGGGCCAGCCGCCTGGAGGCAGGCCTGGCCGGCCTGATGACCCATCCGCCGCGGACCAAGGTCAAAGCCGTGCTGATGATCGCGGGATTCGAGCTTCTGGAAGGGGGCCCTGACCTCACGGCCAAGGTCATCCACCATGCTGTGGAGCGGGCCAAGTCGGTTTGCAGCCCCAAGGAGGCCCGGTTGGTCAACGCGGTGGCCCGCAAAATTGCGGACCGGCTGGCGGTCAGCCCCACCGACCTTGCGACCGAGTTTGCCCACCCGGAATGGCTCGTGGCGCGCTGGATGCGGCAGTTCGGCTCCGAGACGACCCGAAAGCTGCTCGAATGGAACCAGCAGCCCGCGCCGGTCTATGCGCGTTGGCGCATCGAGGCGCCGGTGCCTGATTTTCTGAGTCCGACCCGTTGGGCCGGGTATTTCGAGGTGAAGGCCGGGCATTGGGACGAAATCCGGCGCCTGGCCAACGAAGGTGCGCTCTACTTGCAGGACCCGTCCACGCGGCTCTGCATCGAGCTGCTGGCCCCGCAACCCGGGGAGACGATCCTCGACGCCTGCGCGGCACCCGGCGGCAAGAGCCTGCTGATCGCCGACACGATGAAAAGCGGCCGGGTCGTGGCCCTCGACGAGCCCGCTCCGCCGGGGAAGACAGACCTGCGCCTCCAGCGCCTGAAGGAGAATCTCGCGCGCGCCCCGCACGGGGTGACCGTGGCGATGGTCGAGGCCGACCTGACCAAGGTGAACACGGTTTTCTACCGCAACCTGAGCCTGCCCGAGAGCTACGACGCCGTGCTGCTCGACGCGCCGTGTTCCAACACCGGGGTCATGCGCCACCGCATTGACGTGAAGTGGCGCCTGCAGGACGGCGATTTCGTGCGGCACCAGCAGCAGCAGCTCTCCTTGCTGCACGCCGCCGCGCGGCTCGTGCGAGCCGGCGGGCGGCTGGTTTACAGCACCTGCAGTGTCGATGCCGACGAGAATGACGGCGTCATCAAGGCCTTTCTCGCCAGCCGAGTGGGCAGCCGGGCCAAGCTGGCGCGTAGCGTTCAGGCTTATCCCTGGACCGACGGCCACGACGGCGCCGGGGCTTTCTTGTTCGAGATGACCAGCTAAGCCGGAACGATGCAGTTGAAAGAGAGCCGCCGTTTGGGAAGTGATTGGGATTGATGAAAAAGAACCAATCGGAGGGCGACGGCCCGCTTCACCAAACGGTGGCAGCGGGATTT
>JAUPWC010000161.1 GCA_030916665.1 Verrucomicrobiota bacterium | reverse complement strand
TTCCACGCGCTCCAGCATCTTCTCGACGACTTCGGGCTGGCGGCGGGCGTTCTCGCGGATGATGAAGATGACGCGCTCGATGGCGACGGTGATCATGAGGAAGGAGACAAGCAGGATGGGCCACATGATGGGACCGCCGTGCTTGAACAGCTCCATCGGAGTCTGGTTCATCAGGAACGCGAGGGGCATTTGTGCAGAGATCATAGTGCGAGTGTGATTTTTATGACTGGCGGGGGATTATAATTTTCCTGTCGGAAAGGGGGGGCGCTACAGGCGGGCGAGTGGGGTAACACCCGGATGCCGCTTAATTACTGCATGTGCAAAAAGCTTGGGAATACAAATGCTGCTTAAAAGGAGTTTGCACTGTCAATGCGGTTTCTGTGCCAGCGTCCCGAAAGTTACGCGCCAGCAAACGAATTCATGCAGCGTATCAGATAAAGTGGCTGCCCGACTAGGACTCGAACCTAGACAGAACGAGTCAGAGTCGTTCGTGCTACCATTACACCATCGGGCAGTGGAAAAATTCGTGTGGCCGTCGCGAAAGCGTGGGGGTAGGGCGCGGACGCAGCAATCGTTGGTGAGAAGTGGAGCCGGCGATGGGATTCGAACCCGCAACCGCCTGTTTACAAAACAGGTGCTCTACCATTGAGCTACGCCGGCGTCGCGTGCCGGGCACGATAAAGTGGGGGAACTGGCAAACAACCCGAAATTTGGTGGCTCCCCGGGGACTCGAACCCCGAACCAATTGATTAAGAGTCAACTGCTCTACCATTGAGCTAGGAAGCCGCAAAAATGGAGGGCCAGAAGCTCATTAACGCCGGAAGCATGTCAACTTATTTTCCGACGGCGTGAGGTCGAATATTCGACGGCTGATTGGCGGCGTGAGTAAGCGTAATCACGCCGCGTCGCCGCGCTCGCCGGGATTCGGCTGGTCACGTCGCGGAGCGCCTGCAAGCTCCGCCCACCCCACGCCGCCCCCGATGATCGCCCGGTTGGAAGCAACGTTCGAGCGTCTGCGCCGCCCCGTCGGACTTTTCGTCGCGCCTGCGGCGGCGGCGCTCGTGTGGTGGCTGCCGTTGCCCGGTCTCGGCGTGCCGGCGCACAAGCTCGCCGCACTGATGACGCTCGCGATCATTCTCTGGGTGAGCGAGGCGATCCCGATGGCGGCGACGTCGCTCCTCGTGCCGGCGCTCTGCATCGTGTTCGGTGTCGGTTCCGTGTCGGCGGTGCTCGGGCCGTTTGCGAGTTCGATCACGTTTCTCTTCATCGGTTCGTTCATGCTGGGCGTGGCGTTGCAGAAGCACGGCCTGGACAAGCGGCTCGCCCTGCGGCTGCTGTCGCTGCCCGGGGTGACGCGGTCGCCATTTGCGGTGTTCGCGGCCCTCGGCACGCTCACCGCGCTGCTCTCCATGTGGATGAGCAACTCCGGCACCACGGCCGTCATGCTGCCGATCGCGCTCGGTGTGATGAAGACTTGTCCCGGACTCGGCAAGGATCAGGCGGTGCGGGAAAATCTGATACTGCTCATCGCCTTCGCCGCCTCGATCGGCGGACTCGCCACGCCCGTGGGCACGCCGCCCAACCTCATCGCGCTGGCGGCGCTGCGCGAACACGCCGGCATCCATCTCAGCTTTGTGCAATGGATGCAGCTCGCCCTGCCGCTTTCGCTTGTGCTGTTGGTCGCGCTGCTGCGGCTTATGCGGCCGGCGGGCGGGGTGACGCTCGGCGATGCGGCGGCACTCCGCCGGCAGTTCGGCGACCAGTTGGACGGTCTGGGGCCGATGTCGCGCGGCGAACTCCATGTGGCGGGCGCGCTGTCGCTCGCGATTTTCCTCTGGATGTTTCCGGGCCTGAGCGAACTGCTTGGTTTCGGCGGTAATCCGTTCTCCGGGTGGATTCGCCGGCATTTTCCGGAGGACATCATCGGTTTGCTGGCCGGGCTGGTTCTGCTGGTGTTCCCCACGAATCTCCGTAAATCGGAGTTCACCCTCGAATGGCACGAGGCCGTGAAGATCGACTGGGGCACGATCCTGCTGTTTGCAGGCGGCTTGTCGCTCGGGGCTCAGCTCTTCCAGACCGGCTTGGCCAAGGCCCTCGGCGACGGGGTGGGGGTGCTGCTCGGTCAGCCGGGGCTGTGGACCTTGGTCGCGGTGGCGATTGTGCTGAGTATCCTTTTGAGCGAGGCGGCTTCCAACACCGCTTCGGCCGCCATCATGGCCCCGATGATGATCGCCGTGGCGGTTGCGGCCGGATTGAACCCGATCCCGGTCGCGCTGGCTACGACCTTGGCGTGCAGCTTCGGGTTTTTACTGCCCGTATCCACCGGCCCCAACGCCCAAGCTTATGCCACCCAACAGGTGCGGCTGACCTCGATGATGCGCAAGGGAGTCTGGCTTGACCTCATCGGAGCCGTCACGATCTGGCTGGTCGTGAGGTTTTTGGCGCCGCTTTACGGCTGGGATTAGAACGGCTGGGCGGCCGGGGGTGGTTTCCGCCGACAAAATACTTGCCAACCCCCGGAGCCTCCTCTGTTTTGGCCAACTCATCCCATGCAAAAGACCAAAAAGTCCGTTGCCAAGCGCTTCAAATTGTCCGCCAAGGGCAAGTTGATCCGGCGCACGCCCGGCTTCCGTCACCTGCTGGCCGCGAAAAGCACGAAGTCCAAACGCCGTGCCTCCCGCGACAAGCTCGTGGCCGAGGGCCATGCCCAGCCGCTCAAGCGCTGTCTGCCCTTTGGGCTCTAATCCGACAGCCGAAGCGAAACCATAACTCCGCCAGGCGGGTGAATCCTAACGAGACGACCCGCCGGCGCCAAAACCACTAAAACAACATGCCTCGTGTCACAAACTCCCCCGCGTCGCGCAAGCGCCGCAAGAAAGTGCTGAAATACGCCAAGGGTTATTTCGGCAACAAATCCAAGCTCTACCGCTACGCCAAGGAAGCGGTCCAGCATGCCTGGCAATACGCCTACATCGACCGCAAGAAGAAGAAGGCCAACATGCGCGGCCTTTGGATCGTGCGTCTGAGCGCCGCCTGCCGCGAGGCCGGTATCAGCTACAGCCGCTTCATCGAGGGTCTTAAGGCCGCGAAGATCGAGCTCGACCGCCGCCAGCTCTCCGAGATCGCGATCGCCGATGCCGTTGCCTTCAAGGGCCTGGTCGAAATGTCCAAGGCTGCCCTGAAGAACAAGCCGGGCGTCACCCTCCAGAAGGCCTGATCCCGCGCGGGCCTCTCGGGGCTCGCCTTCCGGTCGAAAGACCATTTCACAGAAGGACGGTCTCTTCGGAGTCCGTCCTTTTTCTTTTCTCCGTCATGCAAGAAACCATCTCCGCGATCCTCGCCAAAGCCCAGCCCGAGCTGGCCGCGCTCAAGACGCGCGCCGAATTCGAGGCCGCCAAGGCCCGTTACGTCGGCCCCAACGGCGAATTCACCGCCCTCATGAAGCAAATGGGCACGGTGCCCAAGGAGCAGCGCCCCGCCATCGGCAAGCTCTTCAACGAGGCCAAGGCGCAGCTGCAGGCGCAGCTCGACGCCACCGTCGAGCGCATCGCCGCCGCCGAGATCGCCGCCCAGCTCGGGCCCGCCGTGGACCCCACGCTGCCGTCGCCCGACGCCGGGCCGGGCACCATGCATCCGCTAACGCAGGTGCGCGAGGAGATGTGCCGCATCCTGCGCAAGGCCGGCTTCACTGTGGCCGATGGTCCGGAGGTCGAGACCGAGTATTACTGCTTCGACGCGCTCAACACGCCCGCCGACCACCCGGCGCGCGCCGAGCAGGACACGTTTTATTTTCCGGAGAGCGCCAAGTTCGGCAACATCGCCCGCAAGGTCCCCGGCGAGAAATACCTCCTCCGCACACACACCTCTTCGGTGCAGATCCGCACCATGCTCAAGGGCGAGCCGCCCATCCGCATCGTGTCGCCGGGCCGCGTCTATCGCCGCGATACCACCGACGCCACGCACAGCGCCAACTTCCACCAGCTCGAGTGCCTCTACGTGGACAAGGGCGTCACCGTCCGCGACCTGAAGGCGCTGCTCGACTACATCTTCGCCTCGCTGCTCGGCAAGGACACCAAGACCCGCTTCCGCCCGCACTACTTCGGCTACACCGAGCCCTCTTTCGAGGTGGATCTCTCCGCGAAGCACCTGCCCAAGGTGAACAAGGAGTGGATCGAGATCGGCGGCTGCGGCATGGTTGATCCGTCCGTCTTCGAGGCCGTCGGCTACGACCCCGAGGTCTGGACCGGCTACGCGTTCGGCATGGGCCTCGAGCGCCTCGCGATGCTCGTCTATGGCATCGATGACATCCGCTACTTCTACCAGAACGACGTCCGTTTCCTGAAGCAGTTCGCCTGAGACGCCCGATGAAAATCTCCCTCAACTGGCTCAAGCAATACGTGAACCTCGACGGTGTCTCCACCGACGAGCTCAAGCGCGCCATCACCTTTCTCGGCTTTGAAGTCGAGGGCGTGGCCAGCACCGGTCTGCCGCCGCTGCAAAACGTCGTCGTGGGCGAAATCCTCACGCGCACGAAGATCCCGAACCTCAAGAAGGACATCTCTCTCTGCACCGTGGACGTGGGCGCCGCTAACGGCGGCGTGCGCAGCATTGTCTGCGGCGCGCCCAACTGCGATGCCGGCAACCGCGTGCCAGTCGCCCTGCCCGGCGCGGTGCTCCCGAGCGGTTTCCAGATCGCGCTGCGGAAAACCTACGGCCACGAGTCGCAGGGCATGATGTGCGCGCCCGACGAGCTCGGTCTGTCCGGCGATCACGCCGGGTTGCTGCTGCTCCCCGCCGCCACGCCCATCGGTCAGCCGATCAACGAGGCCGTCCCCGGTGGTGACACCGTGTTCGACCTCGAGATCACGCCGAACCGCCCCGACGCGCTCAGCCACATCGGCATCGCGCGCGAACTGGCCGCCTGGTTCCGCAAGGAGGTCAGCTACCCCGCGATCAAGTTCAACGGCGAGACGCATGGTGTACGCCCCGACATTCTCACCGACATCAAGGTCGAGGCCCCCAAGGACTGCCCGCTCTACATCGGCATCGCCATCTCGGGCGTGAAGGTCGGCCCGAGCCCGGCGTGGATGCAGGAACGCCTCAAGGCCATCGGCCTGCGCCCGATCAACAACCTCGTGGACGTGGGCAACTACGTCATGCTTGAGCTGGGCCAGCCGCTGCATGTTTTTGATTCCAAGAAGATCGGCGGACGCAAGATCGTGATCCGCCACGCGCACGACGGCGAGAAACTCGTCACACTCGATGCGAAGGAGCGCGTGCTCAACAGCCGTATGCTCGTCATCGCCGACGAGGTGAAGCCGCTCGTCGTCGCCGGCATCATGGGCGGCGCCGACGCAGGCGTGGATGAAACCACGACCGACATCGTGCTCGAGGCGGCGTATTTCCGCCCGCAGTGCGTCCGCTGGACCTCCAAGAAACTCGGCCTCGCGTCCGATTCCTCCTACCGGTTTGAGCGCGGCGTGGACCCGCACAGCACCCTGGAAGCGGCGCAGCGCGCCGTGGACCTGTTGCTCGAAACCGCCGGCGGCACCGTTGTCGGCCCGTCGTTCAAAGTTGGCGGCGAGGTGCCGTGGCAGCGCGAGATCGTGGTCACGCCCGCCTACATCAACGAGAAACTCGGTTTCGAAATCCCGGCCGACGAACAGCGCGCGGCTCTTGAAGCGCTCGATCTCGTCATCACCCACGAGGAACCGACCGAAAAGCGCGGTCCCGCCTGGACCGTTATCATCCCCAGCTACCGCGCCGATCTCGACCGGCCCATCGACCTCGTCGAGGAAGTGCTCCGGGTCTATGGCACCGAAAAGGTGCCCGCCGCGCCCGCCATTGGCCCGGCCTTGGTGGATGCCGAGGACGCGCCGGCGGTCGTCTTCAACCGCAAGGTCACGGACTATCTCGTCGGCCAGCATTTCCACGAGTGCGTAAATTACACGCTGCGCTCGGCCAAGGAGCTCAAGACCTGGGTGTCCGACACCGCCGTGCAGGAACTCGGCCTGCTCAATCCCTTCGTCGAGGAGCAGTCGCACCTGCGGCCCACGCTCGTGCTCGGCCTGTTGGAGTCGCTCAAGCTCAACCAGTCGCGCGGCAACCACGTTGCCCGCCTCTGCGAAACCGGCCGCGTGTTCATGGAGATCAACGGCACCGTGCATGAGTGCGCCGGTGTCGGCTTCATCATCGCCGAGAATCCCAAGGCCCGTGCCTGGCTCGTTCGCGAACAGCCGGATTTCTACGCCGTGAAGCGCCACATGGAAATTCTCGCCGCCGAGGCGGGCATCGATCTCGCGGCGCAGCCGCTCGTGCCCGTCACCGGCGCCTACTGGGGCTGGCAGGAAGGCCACGCGGTCGCCGCCGGGGAAATGAAGGCGGGTTGGACCGCACGCTTCGGCCTGCTGAACCTCGCGATGGTCCGAGCCGCGGGCGTCGAGGGCAAGGTATGGGCGGGTATGTTCGCCCTTCTGTCGGGTAACTTGACTGCCGACACCACGCGCCGCCGTTACCAGAACTTCAGCCTGCAACCCGCCGCCCTGCGCGATCTCGCGCTCGTCGTGGATGTGGCGCGTCACGCCCAGGAAGTGCGCCAGCAACTGCTCAGGGTCGCCCGCGCCGCCGCCGGCACCGCCTTTGCCGTCGAGAGCATCGAAGTTTTCGACGTATATCAAGGCGCCGGTCTGCCCGAGGGGAAGAAGAGCGTGGCCTACGCTCTCTCGTTCCGCTCGGCCGAGCGCACGCTCACCGACGACGAGGTCAACGCGGTCTTTGCGAAGATCCAGCAGGAGATCGTGGCCGACGGCAGCGTCACGGTGCGCGCCTGAGGCACTCGGACCCTGCAAGCTTTACCCCGTCATCGCGAGCCCGGCAAAGCCGGGCGTGGCAATCCAGGCACCTGGATTGCTTCGTCGGCCCCTGACGGGCCTTGTCGCAATGACCGTGTCGGAGGCCGGCTGCCTGCTCACACTGCGAACAGCTCGAGGAACTTCCGGATCTCCGCCGGCACCGACTTGTTCAGGTTCTGCGTGATGAACAGGAAGAGGCGGCGGATCTCGTCCTTGTGGCCCGCGCCCATGGCGGTGGTGGTGCCGTCGCGGTAGCTGACCTTGAGGCCGGGCATCTCGGTGTTGCCGCGCACGGCGTAGCCGTGGACCAGCAGTTCGAAGAGCTTGGGATTCCGTCCGCCGCTGTCGCGCCAGACGTTCAGCTCGGATTCCGATTCACCGCGATACTGCTCCTTGAGCAGGCCCGGGATGTCCTGTTTCACGCGGCTCACGGGTTCAAGGGTCCCGCCGATCACGACGGGTTCCATGAGCTGGAGGAAGGCCTTGCGGGCGTAACCATCGGCAAATTGCAGGGTCAGGCCGCAGGTGACATGCTGGGCACCGACGCGAAAATGCGCGATCCGCGCGTCGATTTCGAAGAGCTTGTGGTCGAGCTCGAGCTTCAGCTGGCAGGTATCGCCGGCGGCGGCGGAAGCGGCGGGATGGAGCCGCATGCTGGCCCCGTGGTAGGACAGATCCACCAGCTGGCCCCCCCAGTCAGTGGAGCTGGCCCGGCTGCCGGTGAGCAGACCGCCTTCGCTGTCCCGGGCGGGGAGGGAAAGCTTGGCCTTGATCGCGAACTTGACGCCGACGGCATAACGTTTGGCCCCGCGCTTGTCAGAGACGCCACCCTCGGACTTCTTGAAATCCAGGATTTTCTTGAAAAGCAGCATGCCGCCAGCGGACGACGAAGAACTGTGGCCGTCAAGCTGGCAGAGGGCTGGACGACCTCCGTATTTTTTGCCGATTGCCAAGGGCCGCTTCCGCCGCCTGCTTGGTGGGCGTCATTGACCCTTCCATGAGCGCCGGTTCCGACCTCAACATCGACTACGTGGCCAACCTGGCCCGCCTCGCCCTGACGGACGAGCAGAAGACCCGTTACGCGCGCCAGCTGGGCGACATCCTGCACTACGTGGACAAGCTCAAGCAGGTGGACGTCACGGGCGTCGAGCCCATGGCCCATGCCGCGCCGGTCTTCAATGTCTGGCAGGACGACGTGGCGCGCGCCGGCCTGTCCACCGAGCAGGCCCTGCGCAACGCCCCCGCGCAGCGGCAGAACATGATCGTGGTGCCCAAGGTCGTCGAATAAGCCATGGCGCGCGACCTCACCTTTCTCTCCGCCACCGAGTTGGGGGGCCTTCTCGCCGCCGGGCAGCTCACCTCGGTTGAACTGGTCCAGACCTGCCTCGCCCGCGTGCAGGCGGTGGACGGCCGCGTGCACGCCTTCAACTCGTACGACGAGGCCGCCGCGCTCGTCGCCGCCCACGAGTCCGATGCGCGCCGCGCCGCCGGGCAGGCGAGGGGACCGCTCGACGGCATTCCGGTCGGCTTCAAGGACGTGATCGCCGTCGCCGGCCAGCCGCTCACTTGTTCCAGCAGGATGCTGGCGAACTACGTCTCGCCCTACGACGCCACCGTCACGACGCGCCTGAAGGCCGCCGGGGCGATCCCGCTTGGCCGGCTCAACATGGACGAGTTTGCCATGGGCTCCTCGACGGAGAACTCCGCCTTCGGTCCCACCGCAAATCCCTGGGACCTCTCGCGCGTGCCTGGCGGCAGCTCCGGCGGCTCGGCCGCGGCCGTGGCGGCCGGCGAACTGCCGCTCACGCTCGGCTCCGACACCGGCGGCTCCATCCGCCAGCCCGCGGCACTCTGCGGCATCGTCGGCCTGAAACCCACCTACGGACTTGTTTCGCGCTACGGTCTCGCCGCCTACGCGTCTTCGCTCGACCAGATCGGTCCGTTCGCGCGGACGGTGGATGATGCGGCGCTCTTGCTCCAAGCCATCGCCGGCCACGACGAACGCGACTCGACCTCCTTCAAGGCGGAAGTCCCTGACTACCGTGCCGACATGGCGAAACGATTCGGTCCGTGGCGCATCGGTGTGCCCAAGGAATTCTTCGGCGCCGGTCTCGACCCCGAGGTGGGCGCGGCCGTGCAGGCGGCCATCGAGCACTACCGGAAGGCCGGCTGCGAAATTCGCGAGGTCTCGCTGCCGCTGGCGGCGGAGCAGGCCATCGCGGTTTACTACCTCATCGCCACCGCCGAGGCTTCGTCGAATCTCGCCCGTTACGACGGCATTCGCTACGGCCACCGCGCCGCGAAGGCCAAGGATGTCGTGGATCTCTACTTCCAGTCGCGCGCCGAGGGATTTGGCGACGAGGTGAAGCGCCGCATCATCCTCGGCACGCACGTGCTGAGCAGCGGCTACTACGACGCCTACTATCTGCGCGCGCAGAAGGTCCGCACGCTCATCCGCAACGAGTTCGCGGCGGTGCTGAAGAATTGCGACGCACTCCTCTCGCCCACGTCGCCGACCGCGGCCTTCAAGATCGGCGAAAAGTCGTCCAATCCGTTGGCGATGTATCTCACCGACATCTACACCATCAGCGTGAATCTCGCCGGCCTGCCCGGCATCTCGGTGCCCTGCGGTTTCACCGCCGCCGGCCTGCCCGTCGGCCTGCAGCTCATCGGCCGCCCCTTCGACGAAGCCGGCCTCCTGTCCATCGCCCGTCACTACGAACAGGCCCACGACTGGAACTCACGGCATCCAAACCTGTGAAACCACGAAACACACGAAACACACGAAAACACGGAGGGATGAATCCCTTTCGTGTGTTTGGTGCATTTCGTGGTGACCATTTGCTGAGATGAACTACGAAGCCGTCATCGGTCTGGAGGTCCACGTGCAGCTGCGCACGGCGTCGAAGATGTTCACGCGCGTTGCGGCCGGTTACGGCGAGCCGGAGAACACGCTCGTTGATCCCGTCGTGCTCGCCCTGCCCGGCGCGCTGCCGGTGCTGAACAAGGAGGCCCTCGACAAGATCATCAAGGCCGGCCTCATCCTCGGCTGTGACATCGCCCCGGTCTGTAAATGGGACCGGAAAAACTACTTCTACCCCGACTCGCCCAAGAACTACCAGATCTCGCAATACGACCAGCCGATCTGCCTGCACGGCGCGGTCGAGATCGAGCTGCCCGGCCCGTCGCGCAACGTCATGGGCGAACACAAGAAGATCGCCCTGACCCGCATCCACCTCGAGGAGGACGTCGGCAAGCTCAACCACGGCGCCGCCGAGTCGCTCGTGGACTACAACCGCGCCGGCACGCCGCTCATGGAAATCGTCTCCGAGCCCGACCTGCGCAGCGCCGACGAGGCCTTCGCTTTCCTCACCTCGCTGCGCATCGCCCTCGTGCAGGGAG
>JAUPWC010000160.1 GCA_030916665.1 Verrucomicrobiota bacterium | reverse complement strand
CGGGCATCCAGTCCGCGGTCACGCTGCAGGACGGCAACATCTACCAGTTCGACTCGACCTGGAAGAACCCAACGGGCGTCAATTTCAGCGACCCGTGGAACGTGCCGACCAACCTGCAGCCGTTCTTCAACGGCAACCCGGTGATCAACCCGACCACGGGCCTGCCCTACGCGCAGCTCACCCAGGTCTCGAATCCCGCCAACTACGTCGGCTGGAACAGCAACTTCCAAAACAAGCTGCTGCGTTACAACAACGGCGAGGACCTCAGTCTGTTGACGGCCGCGGCCAAGAGCCTGCGGCAGACCACCTCCTATGCCGGCTCTTGGCAGGGCTTCCTCTGGAACGACGCCATCGTGGCGACGGCCGGCTGGCGCTTTGACGAGGTCAAGAGCAAGAACGTCACGGCCCAACCCACCGCCGGCGCCGCCGCCCGCGGCGCGCTCAACCTGAACCCGAGCGTTTACAAGCTGCCTGATGCCTTCCCATTGTCGCAGACCTTCAAGGATCACTCCACCGCCGGTGGCGTTGTCGTGCATCTCAACAAGCTGCTCGGAGATCGCGACCCGCTGCCGATCAACGTCAGTCTGTCGTATAACAAGTCCAACAACTTCCAGGTCACCGACCTCCGCCGCGACATCTACGGCAACTCGATCCCCAATCCGACCGGCGAAACGAAGGACTACGGCATTTTGCTCTCCACCAAGGATGGCAAGTATTCCGTCCGCGCCATCAAGTATGAGACCAGTCTCGCCGGCGCCAACACGCCGCTGGATAACGGCGGCATCTTCGGCACGATCCGCGATTCGCTGAACTGGCGTAACATCAAGGTCTATTACATGTCCGCCTATGCATGGTCCACGGCCGGCCAGACCAACCTCAATCCCTACACCGGCCAGCGTTATCTCTGGGATCCGGTCTACGTGAGCACGACGACCGGTCGCCCGGTGGCCTCCGGTGCCCTCGCCTCCGGTCCCGCTGGTTCCCGCCTCGAAACGGTCACCGAAGCGAACACCCGGCGCGACGCCGCGATCAAGGCGATCAACGACATGCAGATCTGGCTCGCCGGCAAAGGCTACTTCCAAGCATGGAACTATGGTGCGGGCCCGACAACCCAGTCTGCGCTGCAAACCCGCGGCCAGTATGAGGCCAACCCCATCCTCCCGAATCCGGCCAGCGTATATGACTACCGCACGGCTCCCCTGATGCAGGGCTTCGCCGTGACCGCCGACACGCAGTCGAAGGGTTATGAGTTCGAGCTCACGGCCAACCCGATCAAGGGGCTCCGCGTCGCGCTCAACGCCTCCAAGACGGCCGCCGTCCGCACCAACGTCGGCGGCCCGGTGCTCGACGAATTGGTCGCCTACATGGACGCGCTGATGGCCGGCCCCGCCGGCGATCTGGTGCGGTTCAACTCCGATTACTCCGCCGGCAACGAACTGCGTCAGGCTTGGAATCCGTGGCGCGGCCAATACACGCTGCTGAAGCTCCAGGAGAACACGGCCGCGTCCGAACTCCGCAAATGGCGCTACAACGCCGTCGCCAACTACACGTTCCAGAGCGGTCGCCTCAAGAATCTGAGCCTCGGTGCCAGCTACCGCTGGCAGGACAAGGTGGTGATCGGCTACCCGGTGATTCCAGGAGCCGCCGGGTTGGCCAGCTTCAACCTCGACCAGCCCTACTACGGTCCCGCCGAGGATGCCATCGACCTCTGGGCCGGCTACGAGCGCAAGCTCAACGACAAGATCAACTGGCGCATCCAGGTGAACGTCCGGAATGTCGGCGACGACAACGGCCTCATCCCGATCTCCGTGCAGCCCGACGGCCGCACCTGGGCCGCGGTCCGCATCAAGCCGACCCAGGAGTGGTTCGTGACGAATTCGTTCTCGTTCTAATCAAGTTCAAACGAGGGTATCATCGCCCCCGGCCCGGCCTCAAAACCGGCCGGGGGCTTTCTCTTTCCAAATTATCCGGCACAGACACGTTTGCTAAACCCATTCCCCGCCATCCGCCCGCAAGGGCATCGCATGAACAATCGCCTCCGCCTATCGCTGTTTCTTGGACTGTGCCTGAGCGCCGCCGGCTGGGCGGCGTCGCGCGAACGACTTTCGCTCAACGAAGGTTGGCGGTTCCAAAAGGACGATCCGGCCGGCAACACCGTGGACCTCCGCTACGACGTGCGCCCCGACATCGGCCGCCGCCGCGACGACGGTCCGGCCGACGCGAAACCCGAGGAAGCCGCGCGCCTTGCCGCCGAGGCGAAGACCGTGCTGAAGCCGTGGATTCTTCCGACAGCCAACGCCCTCATCAAGGACCCGGCGAAGCGTCATGCGCGTCCCGCCGGAGATCCGGGTTCCGACGTGTTCTTCGTGCGCGCCGACTTCGACGACAGTGCCTGGCAAGCGGTCACGCTTCCGCACGACTGGGCCATCGCCGGTCCCTTCATCCGCACGGGCGACGTCGGCGGCATGGGCCGCTTGCCGAGCTGGGGCATCGGCTGGTATCGCCGCAAGCTCGACATCCCCGCAAGTGACGCGGGCAAGCGCCTCTTCCTCGAGATCGACGGCGCCATGTCCTACGCGACTGTGTGGCTCAACGGCCGGCTCGTCGGCGGCTGGCCCTTCGGCTATTCCTCGTGGCGCGTCGATCTCACGCCCCATGTCGTGCCCGGCGGCGTCAACCAGCTCGCCATCCGTCTGGACAACCCGCCGGCCTCGTCGCGCTGGTATCCCGGCGGCGGCCTCTACCGCCACGTCTGGCTGACCAAGACGCAGCCCGTGCATGTGGACCATTGGGGCACCTTCGTCACCACGCCCGAAGTTTCACCGGAATCCGCCACTGTCAGTCTCGAAGTCACTCTGGCGAACACCTCCGCGGAAAAGTCCCGCGTCACGGTGGCGACCGAGCTGTTCGCGCTCGACGTCGCCGGCTCGCGCACGGGTGACGTCGTCGCGCAATTCGCGCCGGTCGAGCTGACCGTCGGTGCCGGCGAACGCGCCGCGATGCGCGGCACGCTGGCGTTGGCGAATCCGCGCCTCTGGGGCCCGCCGCCCACGCAGACGCCGCACCGCTACGTGGCCGTCACGCGCGTCACCCGCGGCGGCGAACGGCTCGACACCTACGAGACGAAGTTCGGCATCCGCGCCCTGAAGTTCGACCCGCTGCGCGGTGTGCTCGTGAACGGAGAGCCCATCAAGCTCCAGGGCGTGAACCAGCACCACGATCTCGGCGCGCTTGGCGCGGCCTTCAACCTGCGCGCCGCCGAGCGGCAGCTCGAGATCCTCCGCGACATGGGTTGCAACGCCATCCGCCTGGCCCACAACCCGCCTGCGCCCGAATTGCTCGAACTGACCGACCGCATGGGCATCCTCGTCATCAACGAGTCCTTTGACTGTTGGGAACGCCGCAAGACGCCGCTCGATTTTCATCTCGTCTTCCCCGACTGGTCCGAGCCCGACATGCGCGCCCTTGTGCGCCGCGACCGCAACAGCCCGTCGGTCATCCTGTGGAGCATCGGCAACGAGGTTGGCGAACAATACACCGACGCGGCCGGCGCCGCCGTGGCGAAACGCCTGCACGACATCACGCGCGAGGAGGACCCCACGCGCCCGACCACCACGGCGATGAACTGGGCCAAGCCCGACATGCCTTTGCCCGCGGTCGTGGACGTCATCACCCTCAACTATCAGGGCGAGGGCATCCGCCAGGAGCCCGAGTTCGAGGGCACCGACCGCATCCGCACGCCGCCGCAGTATCCGTTTTTCCAGGCGAAGTTTCCCGGCAAGGTCATCATCAGCAGCGAGAGCGCCTCCGCCTTCAGCAGCCGCGGCGTCTATCTTTTCCCCGTTTCGCCGCTGGTCAGCGCGCCCGTGCGGGACGGCCGCGGCGGCGACTCGCGCCACCGGCACGTCAGCGCCTACGAATTGCACGCCGTGGATTTCGGCTCCACGGCCGACAAGGTGTTCGGTTCGCTCGACCGACACCCCTACGTGGCCGGCGAGTTTGTGTGGACCGGCTGGGATTATCTTGGCGAGCCCACGCCCTACTACTCGTCGCGCAGCTCCTACTCGGGCATTCTCGATCTCGCGGGATTTCCCAAGGACCGCTTCTGGCTCTACCAGGCGCGCTGGCGTCCGGATCTGCCAATGGCGCACCTGCTGCCGCACTGGACCTGGCCGGAGCGCGTGGGCCAAGTCACGCCGGTCCATGTGTTCACCTCCGGCGACGAGGCCGAGCTGTTTCTCAATGGCCGCTCGCTTGGCCGGAAGCAGAAGGGTTCCTTCGAATACCGCCTGCGTTGGGACGAGGTCATCTACGAGCCGGGCAAGCTCGAGGTCGTCGCCTACAAGGCCGGCCGCGAATGGGCGCGCGACACCGTGCAGACCGCCGGCGAGGCCGCCGCACTCGCGCTGCAACCCGACCGCGCGACGATCCG
>JAUPWC010000159.1 GCA_030916665.1 Verrucomicrobiota bacterium | reverse complement strand
GCGGCCTGCGCGGCGGCGACCGGCGCCTCGTCCTGCACCGGCTCGAATTCGGACCAGATGGCCCGGGGAAATTCCTTCTTCAGCTTCGCAACGAGGCGGGCGCGGGTCGGCGAACCGGACTCGTCGGCCAGGAACGCGAGGCCTTCGCCGTTGCCGGCGTAGGTCGAGCGGACTTTGGCGAGCAGGTCGTTGACGTCGGCGACGTTGAGCGTGCGGGTGCCGGCCGTGTGGGCGGTGGCGCGCTCCGGATCGTAGAGATCGAGCACCGAGGCCTGGGCGAGCAGCGAGCTGGCACCGCCGTGCTGCTTGTAGCCGGGGTTGCCCTCGAGCTTGGTCGGGCGCCCCTGGTGGGTCTCGGCGACGAGAGGGAGGGCCGTCTTGCGCAGCGGCATCGCGGTCGCGAAATAAAGCGGGAGGCCGGGAACGGTGTATTCGACCGACTTGCCGTAGGGCAGGATGTGTTTCTCGGGACGGCGGCAGCCAGCGAGGCCGAGACCGCCGAGGGCGAACGAGGCGGCCATCAGGCGCATGAACTGGCGGCGGTCCACGCCGTTCAGCTCGGACGCGCCCTCGGGAAACTCGCGGGCCATGTGCTCGCGGAAGCCGGGGGTGTCGGCCAGTTCGTCGAGGCTGCGCCAGTATTTCGGGCCGGTGGGGGCACCGTTGGACAGGCTCACGGCCGGGGAATGGTCAAATGTGCGTTTCATCAGCGATGGCAGCCGGAGCAGCTCTGCGGCGGCATGATCTTGGCGTGTTCGACAAAGTCCTTGGCCTGCTTGATGCCCTCGGGGCCCTGGTCAACGAGGCGGGCGGAATCGAGGTTGAAGACATCGGCCGGGTTGCGGATGCGGGAGGCGGGATCGCGGTGGCAGTCCAGACACCAGCTCATGCTGTGCGACTGGTCCTGCTTCACGACCTTCATTTCGTTCACCTTGCCGTGGCACTCGACGCAGCTGACGCCGCGCGCGACATGGACGGAGTGGTTGAAATAAACATAGTCCGGCACGGCGTGGATCTTGACCCACGGCAACGGGTCGCCGCTCTGGTAACTCTGGCGCACGGGCTCGAGCAGCGGGCTCTGGGCCTTGATCGTGCCGTGGCAGTTCATGCAGGTCTGCGCCGCCGGCACGCTGGAGGTGCCGGACTTCTCGACGGAGGAGTGGCAGTAACGGCAGTCGAGACCGAGCTGGCCGGCATGCAGGCTGTGGTCAAACGGCACCGGCTGGACCGGGGCGTAGCCGACGCGCAGGTAGGCCGGGGTGGCGTAGTAGGTGATGCCTGCCGCCGCAACGCCGCCCAGGATACCGAGGAAAATCAGGATCTGCAGGGGCAGAGCGTTGGCGGATTTGGGGAAGATCTTGGACATGTGCGTCAGTCTGGAATCCGGAGAAAAGATCAGAAGATCGGCAACGATCCACCGACATTGAGCGCAGAATTCAGGCTAGCGATTGTGTGTGCGGTAAAAAGAGACCCAGAGCAAAGAGAGTCGGGCCGGGGGATGTAAAACAAAATTTCCGGCCAAAACACGCCCGGGCTGAATATTAGCAAAGTCCGGCGAGGCGCATGCGCTGCTAATTGTGAAAAGTGACTTACGCTGCGTCCACGCGCCGGCGCGTGGACGCAGCAGGTGAAGGGAGAAAGGAGAAAGGAACAAGGGCTGGCTGATATCCCGGCCTTTTGCTCTCGCGGAGCAGGCGCTTCTCCCACCACGAGACCGGGCTCGTCCGCTGTCGTGGGCGGCCAGCTTGCTGGCGCCACCGCTGCGCCACGCTCTGCCAGCAGCGGGGCATTCTCTCTCACGGGCGCCCCATGGACGCGTCTCTCCGCGCGATCAAAGCCGGTGCCCTGAGCCGGTCAGGTCCGCCCACCTCGCGGCCACCTTCTTGGCCCACGATTCCGGCGCGCACAAACGACGCATCTCCTTGCCTGCTCCTTTCTGCTCTCTCCCTTCTCCTGCTGAGCCCGCTCGGCGGGCTCAGACAAACTCACCGTCGCGCATCGGCTTGATCTCGTCGCAGCGGTTCGCGATGTCCGGATTGTGCGTGACGAGCACCACGGCCTGGCCGTTTTCTTTGGCGAGACGGGTGAGCAGGTCGAAAATCAGGCCGGAATTGCGGACGTCGAGGTTGCCGGTCGGTTCGTCGGCGAGGATGATGGCCGGCTGGTTCGCCAAGGCCCGCGCGATGGCCACGCGCTGCTGTTCGCCGCCCGAGAGCTGGGTCGCGAGACGGTGGGTTTTCTCCCCGAGTCCGACATCCGAGAGGAGACTGCGCGCCCGGGCCTCCATCTCCGGCTCGCTCAGGCGTCCGAGCTTGCGCATGGGCATCATGACATTGTCCAACGCCGAGAACTCCTGCATCAGAAAGTGAAACTGGAACACGAACCCGATGTGCTCGCCGCGGGCGGCCGTGCGCTCGAGGTCGCTGCTGTTCGACATCAGCCGGTCGCGGATCCAGATCGAGCCGCCGTCGGGCTGGTCGAGCAGACCCAGCAGATAGAGCAGCGTGCTCTTGCCGCAGCCGGAAGGCCCGACGATGGCCGTGACGTTGCCCGCCCGCGCCGCAAAGGAGACGCCGCGCAGCACATGCACCCTCCCCTCCCCTTGCCCAAGGTAGCGGTGCAGGCCCTCGCAGCGGAGGGCGATGCGGCCGGATGGACCACCGGAGTCCGGAGGCTGGAGGCTGGAGGAATCTGATTCTGCTGCCGGCATTAGAAATCCCTCCGGCGAACTTGCACGTATTTGTGGAGCATGGCCGACACCTTGCGGCTTTTTTCCAACAACTGGCCAGCCACCGGTTGCTTCAGCTGACCGAGCTTGGCGGCCAGATAGATTTGCGTGCGCAACTCGCCGCTCGAGCCTTTTGAATAATTGAGGAACTGCACAAATTCTCGATTGGAACTGCGCTCATAGCCTTCGGCAACATTGGAGGGAACTGACACTGCCGCGCGCTGCATCTGGTCCTTCAGACCATGATCCCGCGACTGCTCCATAGCCTGATAAACTTGCACTGCCAGCTGCATGCCTTCCTTCCAGACTTCCAGATCTTCAAAACGTTTGATGGGCTGCTTCACGACACGATCTCCTTTGGGTTGTTTGTTGTAGCCCGTTGAAAATCCCAGTCTCCCGGCCTCCTTTGCCGTCGTTTCGGCTGCACTCGCAGCCGAGAACGTCGGACAAACACATGGGCCCACAGCAGTGGGCAACAGTGCTCCTCCTTGTTCCATGGTCCCGATAACGTCATGTCGACGTCCCCCGGATGATGTCGCCGGGCTCCAGCCGAGCGGCGCGGCGGGCGGGGATGAGCGAGGCCACCATCACCATCGCCACGGCGGTCAGCACCGCCGCCACGTAGTGCCAGGGCGACCAGTTCACGATGAAGGTGTTGGTCCGGAAAATGCCGGTGATGTTCAGCGGGATCCGGGACACCGCAAACGTGCCGGCGGCGCCCAGGATGCAGCCCACGATGGAGCCGATCGCCAGCACGATGGTCGCCTGCCAGAGGAAGATCAGGGAAATGTCCTCCCGGGTGTAGCCCATCGAGCGGAGGATCGCGATCTCCTTGGTCTTCTCCATGACAATCATCGCAAGCGTGTTGAACATCGCCAGGCCGGCGATGAGCGAAAACATCGAGACGGTGATGGCCGACGACAGGCGCAGCGCGCGGAAGGTTTCCAACCAGGTCTTCTCCCGCCGCTGCCACTCGCGCACCCCGTGCTTCAGCACTTCCTCCATCAGGGGAGCGTCCTCGTCGGCCCGGTCACGGTCATAGACACTCACCTGGATGAAGCTGGCGCCGGTCGGTTTCTTCAGCTGCGAACGCGTCTCGGGCAGGTGCAGGTAGATCCGGGTCTTGTCGATGTCACTGACTCCGGTCTGGAAGACCGCGGAAACACTGTAGCGCCGGAGCTGGCCGGCGGAGTCCAAAAGAAAGGAGTCCCCCACCCCGAGTTGCAGGCGATCGGCAACCTCCTTGCCGATGAGTGCGCCGGCGGGCTTCGTGCGGAAGTGGTTCAAGTCGCCCTGCACGATCTGCTTCCCGAGCTCCGAGACCGTGATGTGGTTGTCGATGTCGATGCCGAAGAGCTTGACGGTTTCGCTCTTGAACGAGCTCGTGAGGACGGCCGAGCCGGTGAGCACCTCGGAGACGCCCCGGACGTTCTGGAACTGCCGCAGCGCCTTGATGAGCTGCTTCGGTTCCTCGATGCCCTCGATGTATTTCCGGCCTTCCTTCTGCTGGATCTGGAACGTGGTGCCCCCGCCCGGACCGCCCGCTTCGCGGGAACGGATGGTGTCCTGCATGCGGTCCTCCACCCGGATCGCGCCGTCATTGCCGAGGATGGTCTTGATGAAGAACTCCTCGAATCCGCTGGTGGTCGCCTGCGTGACGATGAACAGACCCACGCCCAGCACGATGCAGGACAGGCTCATCAGCATGGCCCGTTTCTTGGCCGTGAGGAAGCGGAAGGCTATGCGCAGCGTCGGGGACAAGGAAGGAAGAGGGAGAAGGGAGGGAGGAGAAGGGTGAAGGGAATTACGAGCGGAAGCGCATGGAGCTGAGAACAAAAGGGGAAGGATTCAGGTCAACCGGCATCATCAGCCTCGATCCCTTCGGATTGAGTCATCGGAACTGTCCTTTCTCCTTTCTCCCTTCTCCATTCTCCATTCTCCATTCTCCGGCCGCGCATGCGCGGCCTAGTTCAGCTGCTTGGTGCGCACGCGTTGACCGGGGCGGAAGGTGTCCAGTTCCTCGACGATCACCAGGTCGCCGGCCGCGACGCCCTTCAGGATCTCGACCTCGTTCAGCGCGGTGTAGCCGACTTCCACGGTGCGGACGACCACCTCGCCGGATTCGACCAGCATCACCTGGTTGCCACGAAGGGCCCGGCGGGGAATGATCATCTGGTTGTCCCGCTGGCCGATGACGATGACGACCTCGCCGGTCAGGCCCGGCACGAGTTTGTCCTCGGGGATCTCGACATTGAGATGGATGGTGTAGCGCTGCGTCTCGGCGTTGGCCGTGGGCAGTTTCTTGGTGAGCGTGGCGCGATACTGCTGCGGACCGTAGCTGAGGAAGCTGACGCCGGCGTTCTGGCCCTCGATGAGCCCCGCGTAGTTTTCCTCGCTGATCTTGGCCTCGACGACCCGGCTCTTGGAAATGAGCGTCGCGAGGGTGAAGTCGCGGCCGATGAGCTCGCCCGGCTTGCCGGCGATGTTCAGTTCGGCGATCACGCCGTCGAACGGCGCCACGATGGTCATCTTCGCCTTTTCGCGCTCCTTGGCCCGCAACGCGTTCTCCAGATTCTCCACGCCCAGCTTGAGGTTGACCTCCTCCAGCTCGACCCGCTGCACCAGCTGCTGGTAGAGGCGCTTCTCGCGCTCAAACTCCGCCACGGAAAAGGCGCCGGCCTTCACGCGGCGCTCGAGTTCGTTCAGGGAATCGAGCTTGTTGTCCCGCTCGGCGCGCATGGTGGAGCCGACATCGGCGCGGCGCCGCGCGGCCTCCAGATCGTTGGTGATGCGCTCGATCTCGATGTCCACGTCGCCGGTGTCCAGCTGCAGGAGCACCTCGTTCTTGGTGACCACGCGGCCCGGGTTGAGCGAGGAAGTGACGATGCGGCCGCCGGCCTCGCTTTTGACGGGGAGGACGGATTCGGCCTTCACCTCGACGCTGCCGGGCACGGAGTTGACGGCGCGGCCGCGGACCACGGGCAAGACCACGGCCACCGGACGCAGGGCGATGAAATAGACGTAGGCGGCAACGGCCAGAATGGCGCCGATGAGCAGCCAGCGCCAGGGCTGCGACGAGGAGAAACCCGCGGGTTTGGTCATTTTCCGGCCGGGAGGTTGGCGAGCACGGGATCCTCGCGGACCGTGCCGAGGAGTTCACCGACATAGGAGAAATACTCGATGCGGGAAAGGTAGGCGGTGAGCCGCATGTCGTAGAGGTTCAGTTGCGCCAGGCTGACCTGTTCCTGCGAAACGGCGCCGCGGGAAAACTGCTCGGTTTTTTCCGAGAGGTTGCCTTCCGCGGATTCGAGCAGCTTGTTGTTGATGGCGGCCGAACGGGCCGCGAAACCCGCGAGGCGGGCCTGGGTTTGCGCCAACTGGGCCAGCCGGTCGGTCAGCACGCGATAGTCGCTCTCCATGTTGCGGAGGCGCGCCAGCGAGGAACGCACCGCCGAGCGCGCGCTGAAACCGTCGAAGATCGTCCAACCGACGCTGATGCCCGCATAGTAGGAATCGACCTTGTATTTGGAGCCGAGGGCAGAGTAGCGCTGCTCATCCTGATTGGCGCCGGCGACGAGGGAAAACTTCGGCTTGAGGCGGGTCTTGTGGTTGGCGAGGTTCAGCCGCTCGAGATCGAGCGAATTGCGCAGGCTGACGGCCTCGTAGCTGGGCAGCTCCGTCTGCGCCAGATAACCTTGGACCAGCGAATTGAGGGTGGACGCCTGATCAGTGACCGAAGGAATCACTTCCGGCACGGCGCCGGCCTGCAATGCCGTGCCGGTGAGCCGGGCGAAGGAAGCGAGCCCGTTTTCGAACTCAAAGGCCGCGCGCTCGGCCGTGACCTGGGCGCGCTCGGCATCAATCCGGATGACAAACATCTGCCCGTCGGAAATGACCTTCTGGGCCAGACGCTCCTCGCCCTGCTTGAGTTGGTTGTTGGCGTAGTCGAGCGCGTAGGCCGTGCGTTTGGCGCGGAGCTTGTCCACGATAAGCTTCAGGTAGGCGTTGCGCACTTCCTGCGCGAAGAGCCGGTAGCCCTCGCGGTAGTTGCCCTGGGCGATGAATTCCCGGATCTCGCCCATGCGGGCGGTGTTCATGCGCTCACCCCAGTGATACAGGGGCTGCGAAATGCTGAAATCGTAGTAGGTCTTCGGCACGCTCATCCGCACCCCGAGATCGGCGCGCCGCTCGCGGGCTTCGTAGTAGCGGAAAGCACCACCGACTGTCGGCAAGAGGCCGGCGCGGGCGGCAATGCGATCATTCTCCGCAATTTCCAGATCGATCGCGCGGCTGAGCATGCGAGGGGACTGGGCGACGGCCTGCTTGAGGATGTTATCGAGCTCGGGATAGAGCTTTTCCACCGTAACCACGTCCTGCGCGAAAGCCTGGACGAAAGAACCGCCGGCCAGCACCAAACCCGCCACCAACAATCTGGAGAATTTCATGGGATAGATGACTGACAAGGCGTCGCAAAGCCGGTGCCTTGGCAACCAGTAAATGCATCGCGCCCAGCGCGCCGCGAGATGAAGTGCAAAGTTTAAGTTTAAGCCCCGATCCCCGCTCTGGCACGGACCGCGTGCCTTCAACTTAAACTTTAGGGGCTATGCACTTGACGTAAGCCAAGCGAATTTGCCGCCTTCACGCCCCGGAGCCCGCGCCGACTCCATGGGCAATTCTGCGTCACGCTTCCATCAGTCCTGCGGCCAAAGTTTCCGCCAAGGCGCGTTCACGCTGCGAACGATCCGCCGCCAGGGCGCGCTCCCCATCGGTCATCTGGCCAAGGAACTGAAAGTTCGCGACCACACGGTCGATCATACCATCGAGGTCCGGATGCTGGTCGCGCCGCAGAAGGTTTTTCAGATCCGCCATGTCGTAGACGCCCCGTGACCGTATCCTCGCCAAAAGCCGTGCAAGGTCCAGTCCTGGCCCACGGCTGCTCCACAGCTTGAGCACTGCGAGGGAACGTATCAGATCCTTTCGGAGGGGTCGCTGTGATACCTCGGATAGGTCGTAAAGGTCGCGAATTTTGGAGCGTTGGCTGGCGGCCCGAATCTTCTCGGCCACCACCTCCTCCAGGGCGAGGCTGGGGATGGCAGCCGGGGAAAACGCCAGATCCCGAAAGTAGCCCTGGTCAACCTGCGGGCTGACTACTACCGGCATGATCGGTCGCTCCCGGGTGCTGATTTGGACCTTTATCTTCACTCCCTTGGCGTTCCCGGCATGCCGCAGAATGGGATTTGCGGCGCAGCCGTCATCCGTCTGATACCAGTCCTTACTCCGGTCAAAATGGAACGATAGTCCATGGTAGGGCTCGGCCAAGGCCTCCATAAGCGCCAGGGCAAGGTCGTCGCGTGAGATGTCGGTGCGGCAGGTGAAGTCGAGATCGGTTGATAGGCGTCCCCTGGGGCCAAACACCATCTTCCTCAAATAGGTTCCTCCCTTGAACGCAACTTGCGTGGTGAGATTCCTCTCGTGAAACAGCTGGAGCAGGTGCGTCAGCATCACGTCGATCTCGACAAATGCGATGTCGCGGGCACCGGATTGGGCCGCAGCCTGCCGCAATTGCGCAATCGTGAGCATCAGCTCGCAACCCTTTCTTCCGAGCGGGGCACGTCGGCCAATAGGGCCGAGCGACTCGCGTGGACAATGAGGCCCCATGCGGCGACATAGCCGATGTCCCCCTTCTTGGGCATTGCCCGGCCGAACACGCTCCGGGCAGATGGCGCGATGGCTGCCTTCAATTTCGCGCGCGCGGAAGGGGAGAGGTTCCACCCCACCAGGTCCATCACGAACCCGAGGCGCTGGACCAGCGAAGTAGACTTCATCTGCAGGGCCATGTCCGCCACTTCGTCCGCCGAGGTGTCAAACGAAGCCCCGTGGACGATCCGCACCACCTCGGCTGGGCCGCCGGCCAGCGCCGGACGGTCGAGGCAGTCCACCACGGTCTTGGCCGGCGTCGAGATCGTCGCCGGCCGGCCGTAGACATCGTAGGATTGGAACCCGAAAAACTTGCGAGGCGAGACCCTCACAAAGCTGATCGCGGTGCCCTCAATCACCCGAATCGGTGCGTGCCGGCCGGCCGCCACCGTAACTGACGCAGGCTTCTGGGTTGTGAACCCGTGGTAAGAGGCCGCAGCCCACCAACCGACGTAGCATGGGGTGGTCACGGCGGAGGCAACCGCGAGGGCATTGTTTTCACCCAGGTTTTCAGGGCCGCGCTCCGGCGGAAGAAGCAGGTAGCGCCCGGAGGTCAGCCGCAGGAACCACCCTTTGCGAAGCAGACTGTGGATCACCGTCCGCGCTGGCCGCTCAGCGCCCATCAGCTTGATCACGTCCGCCGCGAGCACGATTTCGCGCCCCTGCTCTCGGAGCGAAAGCACGACCGTGGCTTCGTTTCGACTGAGTGTTCGTTGGTTGTTTTTCATTCGGGTTAAACTGCTGCTTAATACACTATAACAACAGATAGATTAAAGAAAGAAGAGAATTACACCTATTAAATGTAAGTGGCGTGTTCTTTTAATCTTGAACCTCATATTCAGCTGATTTTCGGGCCATTGCATTGCTTTTCATTAGCGGTTATGGGTTCGCGTGGCGCCAGTATCGACGCTCCCTAAAATGCGGCCTCCTGTAGCGCACCGGCTTACGTCAAGTGCATACCCCGTTAAACTTTTGCCTACGTTTTGAGCATAGCTCAAGAACGTCGGACAAACACCGGGTTTGCAGCAGCAAACAACGGTGTCACTGCCTACG
>JAUPWC010000158.1 GCA_030916665.1 Verrucomicrobiota bacterium | reverse complement strand
GGAACACGTCGTCGCTGTTCACGTAACCGATCTCGCGGATGGCGGCGCGCACGATGGCCTCATAGTTGAGCTTGGCCTTGGTGGTGATTTCACCGGCCACGATGACCATGTTGGACTTGACCATGGTCTCGCAGGCCACGCGGCTGAACTTGTCCTGCGCCAAGCAGGCATCCAGCACGCTGTCGGAGATCAGGTCGGCGACTTTGTCGGGGTGGCCTTCGCCAACCGACTCGGAGGAGAAAACAAAGGAATTAGCCATGGCGAAGGGAACGTCACATTTTCCCGTCGGGCAAGCAAAATATCATCGCATCAGGATTTCATGATACATAAATTTGCCTATGCAATAAGGCCTAAGGTCCCGGCTCCATGGTGCCGTATAACTGGCTGCGCAATACGACCATGAATCCCCCCCCCGAGACGCCCAAGCCAGAGCTGGCGGGTCGCCGAGTCCTAATTGTGGACGACGACCGCCTGAACGTTCGTATTTTGACAGGTATCCTAAAGCCAGAGGGTTATGAGCTGCGAGCGGTTCATTCGGGCGAAGAGGCGCTGGCCGTTTACGATGAGTTCAAGCCCGACCTCGTGCTGCTCGACGTGATGATGCCGGGGATCAATGGTTTTGAAACCTGTCGCACTCTGAAGGCCCGGCATGGCGGGCTGCTCGCTCCGGTCATTTTCATCACCGCCAAGTCCGAATCCGACGACGTCGTCGAGGGACTGGAAGCCGGCGGTGTGGACTATCTGCCGAAACCCTTCAAGGCCCGCGAAGCCCTCGCCCGACTGCGCACGCATTTGCAGAACCGGCTGCTGAACGAACAGCAGCGCCAGCTCGTCTCGCAGCTGAGTTCCGCCAACGCTTCGAAGAACAAGCTCCTCGGCATTGTCGCCCACGACCTGCGCAATCCCCTCGCCTCGATCCGCGGCCTCGCCGATTTTCTTGCCGACGGCACCGTCGGAGAAATCACCCCCGATCAGCTGGACCTCGTGAAGACCATCCAGGAAACGAGCCAGTCCATGCTCACCATGGTCAACGAGCTGCTCGACATTTCCGTGATCGAGTCCGGCGAGCTGAAGATCCACCCGGAGATCCGCCCCATTGCCGAGCTGCTCAACAAATCGGTTTACCTGAACAACATCAACGCCGCCAAGAAGGGCTCGCGCATCGAACTGGAAGGCATTGACGCCGAGACCGAGCTCCACATCGACGGCGACAAGATCAAGCAGGTCATCGACAACCTCCTCAGCAACGCCATCAAGTTCTCGCCGCCCAACTCCGTGATCCGCGTCAACGTCGAACGCGGCGAACAGGGCTGCTCGGTCCTCGTGCGCGACCAGGGGCCGGGCATTCCTGAGAGCGAACGCCACAAGCTCTTCAAGGATTTCAGCCAAACCTCCGTCAAGCCCACCGCCGGCGAGAAGAGCACCGGCCTCGGCCTTGCCATCTGCAAGCGCATCATGGAATCGCACGGCGGCAGCATCACCGCGGAAAATAGCCCGGCCGGCGGCAGCATTTTCCGCATCACGTTCCCCCGTCCTCTTCTCGCCGCATGAGCTACCCCCAGACCATTCTCCTGACCGACGACGAGGCGCATATCCGGAAGTTCATCGGCCTCGTGTTGCGCAAATTCGACAACCCGCGCATCCTCGAGGCCAGCGACGGCGCCCAGGCCGTCGAGCTCTACAAGCAGCACAAGCCCGACATGGTGCTCATGGACGTCAATATGCCGAACATGGACGGCCTGCAGGCGCTGGAGCAGATCCGCAGCCACGATCCCGATGCCCTCATCGTGATGCTCACCTCGCTGACCAACCGCCAGACCGTCGAGGAGTGCGTGCGCCTCGGAGCCAACGACTACATCCGCAAGGACACCCCGCGCGAAGAACTGACTGCGCGCTTTGACGAGATCATCGCCGACTGCTTCGGCTCCGGCACCCCGGAGGCCGCCCCGCAATGAGCTCCGCCGAAAATTCCGACGCATTTCAGCTGAACGGCGTCCGCTACTCCCTACCCCAGTTGCTGCGCGAGGTGAAACTCGAGCGCGAGGCCCCGGCCTTTGCCATGGAAAAGCTCGACCAGACCGAGATCGGCAAACTGTTCTCCAAAAAACGCCCCCGTCGTGCTCTCAAGGCCGAAAAATAACACCTTCCTCGATCTGGTCGGACGTCTGTCCTATTTCGGCGTCGGCGAGAAGATGCTCATGGATGTGCTCGGCCAGCAGCACGGTCACGGCACGCTCGAGCACCTGCAGGCGATGGTCGAGCAGAAGCTGCTGCCCAAGGAGGAGGCCTGCCGCCTCTGGGCCAACTCCATCAAGATCGCCTACGTGGACGTGCTCGCCTCCACGATCACCGAGGAAGCCGTCGAAAAGATTCCGGTGGAGATCGCCAAAAAAATCACCGCCATCGGCCTCTACATGATCGACGGCGTGCTGACGGTCGCCATGACTGCGCCGGAGGACACCTCGCTGGTCAACCGCCTCCAGCAGATCGCCCAGGTTCCCGTCAGCCCGGTCTTCTGCCTGCCCAACGAAATCCAGGATGCCATCTCGATCCAATACAGCACCGAGAAGACCCTCGTGGACAGCCTCGGCGAGTTGGAGCGTTCCAATCTCTTCCGTCAGGCGGAAAAGAATCCTACGTCCGCCTCGCTCGACGCGATCGTCGAGTCGGAATCCCTGGTCAAGGTGCTCGATGAGCTCATCTACTTTGCCCTCCGCGAACGAGCCACCGACGTCCACATCGAGCCACTCGAATTCCAGTCGCGCATCCGCTTCCGTGTGGACGGGAAGCTCCGCGAGGTGATCACCTTTACGCGCAAGCTCCACCAGGCCCTCGTCACCCGCCTGAAGATCCTCTGCAACCTGAACATCGCCGAGTCTCGCTTCCCGCAGGACGGCCGCTTTTCCCTCACCATCGGCACCAGCAAGGCCAACTTCCGCTTTTCCAGCACGCCCTCCTCGCACGGCGAGAAAGTCGTCGTGCGCGTCCTCGCCGCCACGGGTAAGAAATCGATGGTGACGCTCGAGAACATGCTGATCTCGCAGCCCATCCTCAACCCGCTCAAGCGGCTCGCGCAGAATCCCAGCGGCATCCTCTTCGTGACCGGGCCGACCGGCAGCGGCAAGACCACCACGCTCTATGCCACGCTCAACGACATCAACGATCCCTCCGTCAACATCGCCACGATCGAGGACCCGGTCGAGATCCAGCTCGAGGGCATCACGCAGAGCCAGGTCAACAGTCACATCGACCTGAAGTTCTCCACGCTGCTCCGCTCATTCCTGCGCCAAGACCCCGACGTCATCCTCATCGGCGAAATCCGCGATCTCGAGACCGCCAAAATCGCCACCGAAGCCGCGCTCACCGGCCACCTCGTGCTGGCCACGCTGCACACCAGCACGGCCCCGCAGGCCATCACCCGCCTGATGGAAATCGGTGTGGAACCCTACATGGTCGCACCCTCCGTCATCGGCGTGCTCGCGCAACGCCTCGCCGCCCGCATCTGCGAACGCTGCAAGGAAGCCTATTACCCTTCCCGCGACGTTCTGCTCCGCTACTTCGAGGAGGAAGGCCTCGCCGAGGTGCCGTTCTACCGCGGCAAGGGTTGTGCCCACTGCCGCGGCACCGGCTACAAGGGCCGCATCGCGTTTCACGAACTCGTGCTGGTCTCCGAAGAGGTGCGCCAGCTCATCGCCGAGGGAAAAAGCACCCAGGAAATCACCCGCGCCGCCGCCCGCGTCGGCTACAAGCCACTTCGATACGACGGCTTGCGCAAGGTCCTCCTCGGCCTCACCACCATCGAGGAGATCGAGCAGAACACCTCCTTCGAATGGGCCTCCTAACCCTCTCCCCCGCCATGAACGCCGCCGTCGATCCCGAAGCACTTGCCGCCCTCCGCGACCTGAATCCCGAAGACCCCGCCTTTCTGCGCGAACTCATCGACGTGTTCCTTGAGGACGTGCCCCAGCGTTTCGCCGAGTTGGAAAAAGCCCTCGCCGCCCAGGACGCCCCGCTGCTGACCCGTGCGGCGCACACGATCAAGGGCAGCTGCAGCAATTTCGGCGCCGCCGGCCTCGCGCACGTTGCCCTGGAGATGGAAAAACAGGGCAAGGCCGCGGCCTTCGCCGACGCCGCCGCCATGTTCCCTGCGCTGAAGGCCGAATTCAGTCTCGTCACCGAAGCGCTCAAGCAGCACCGCTGAACCCCAGGGCGCGCGGGCGTTATCGCCGCTCCGGGGTTGCGACGGGCGCTGATTGCCGTTTGCTGGCGATGTATCCGCCATGAAACTCCGCCTCGCACTCCTCGTCGCCCTGCTCTGCCCGGCTCCCGGCCTCGCCCTTGAATGGAAGGTTCAACACCTCTCGCTCAAGGCGGTCCCGCTGCAGAAAACGGCCGAGGCCTTCTTCGAGTTCACCAACCCTTCGGACCGGCCGGTCACCATCACCGGCGTCGATTCGAGCTGCGACTGCCTGGAGGCCACGCCGAGCGCCAAGGTCATCGCACCCGGTGCCAGCGGTCGCATCCATGCGAAGTTCACCTTGGCCGACCGCTACGGTCAGCTCCGGCGCACCATCCTCGTCAGCACAAACGAGAGCGCGAACCCGTTCGCGCTCACCGTGCAGCTTGATGTGCCGGAAGCCGCCTCGCTCACGCCGCGCAGCCTCGAATGGAAGCTCGGCGGTGACGCCATTGAGCAGTCCGTGGAGATCGCCATATCCCCGGGAGTCAGCCTCACCGTCTCGGAGGTCAAGGGCACGAGCGACGCTTTCACCGCGCGACTGGAAACCGTGAACGCCGGACAGCTCTACCGTCTGCACATCACCCCCAGGTCCACGCAGGCCGCCGCCAGCGCGGCCTTCCGGCTCTACGCCAAGGCCGGTGACGGCCAGAATCTCGTGTTCAGCGCCTACGGCAACGTGCGCTGATCCGTCTCACCGACGGCGCGGATTCTCATCCAGGTCGAGCCTTTCGCCGCCACGCTCGGCGGCCTTGCCGGCGGCGGGCTTCTCGTGAGAGTAATAAGAGTAGTTGTTGGTGTAGTAGCCGTAGTCCTCGCCCGTGCCGGTGGGCACCTGGTTGAGGACAACACCGATGATCGGCACTTTCACCTGCTGGTCGATGATCTGCTTGGCCCGCTGCACCATGCTCTCGGGATTGCGGCGGTGCTGGATGAGCAGCACAATGCCGTCGGCCAGACTGCCCAGCACCGAGGCGTCACTGACTCCGATGATGGGCGGCGAATCGAAAAGCACCTTGTCGTATCGCGTGCGGCACTGGGCCACCAGCTCGCGCAGCTTGTTGGCATAAAGCAGACCGAGGGTGACGTTGTTGCCGAGAGCGCCAGCCGGAATGAAGTCGATCAATCCGGACTTGTCGCGCTGCACGGCAGCCTCCCAGCCAAACTTGTTCAGGACGATGTCAGTGAGTCCTGGGTCGCGCGACAAGGCCGCCAGCTTGTGCTGGGTGGGACGTCGGACGTCGGAGTCGATCAGCAGGACTTTCTCGCCCGCCGCGGCCATGCACAGCGCCAGCTGCCGCAGGGTCGTGGACTTGCCTTCACCGGGGCCCGAGGAAAGCACGACCAGGACCGAGGATTTTCGCGCCGGCAGCGCCAGATTGAGATTGGTCTGAAGCACCCGGTAAGGCTCGCCCTCGGGAGCGGAGGGATCATGCACGGCGGGCGGTTCGGCCATGCTCGGAATCACGCCGAGGACAGGCAGGCCCAGCTTGCCCTCGACATCGGCCACGTTGCGAAAGCTCGTGTCGAAATACTCGAGCAGTACGGCCGCTCCCACGCCCAGGATGGAACCGAAGACGAAGGCGAAGAGGATGTTCAGCGGCCAGTTGGGTTTGCTGGCATAGCTGGCGGGTTCGGCGGTGTTGAGAATCTCGATCGTCTTCTTCGGCACCTGGAAGTCGATTTCGCGCTGGCGGAGCGTGAGCTTGAGCGTGGTCAGCAGGCGCTGCTCGTCCTCCAGCTTGGTCGTCGCCTCCTCAAACGGGCGCATGCGTTCGCGGGCGGAGAGGATCTGGTCCACCTTGGCCTGGGCGAGCTGGCGCTCGAGCTCGGTGACGCGCGCTTCCGACTCCTTGTAGGCCATTTCGAGCGAGCTCTCGTAGCCGCGGAGCTGGTTGTCGAGCTGCTGCTGGATCTTGGCGCTGTTTTCGACCGCCGCGATGAGATCGGGGTGCGCGGAGCCGAGACGCCCCATCAGGCGGGTGACGTTCTGCTCGGCCACAAGATAGGCTTGGAGGAGGTTCTGAATGTTCGTGTCCTGGATCAGCTCGGAGTTGACGAGGTTGCGGCGGTCGGCGGTCGGGATGGTGCGGAAGCGTTCCCAGCGGGTCTTGCGGCCGATCGCGTCCACGCGCAGGGCGATGAGTGAGTTCTGCATCTGGCGCAGCGTCTCGATGTCCATGTCGGTGTAACGCTGGCTGAGATCGACGCCGGCGATGTCGAGTTCCTTGCGAAGCTTCTCGACGTGGTCGCGCTGGGCGGTGACGGCCAGTTCCTGTTTTTCCAGCTCCTTGCGCAACTGGGCGAGGCCCTCGCGCTGGTCGGCGGTCGCAAGCGCGATGCGGTCCTCGGCATAAACGCGGGCGATGGCGTTGGCGATTTCGGCGGCAAGGCGGTTGTCGCGAGCGAAGACGTTGATCTCGATAATGGACGAGGCGCGCGGGGCGTCGGGCCGCACCATCTTTTCGAGCATGTAGCGGTAGGTGACGGCCGAGGGCAACGGCGCGCCGTTGTTGAGCTGCTTGCCGAGGATTGAGTTCAGTCCAAGGGCGTCGATGACCGGGTAGATGATCTTTTCCGACTGAATGATCTTGAACTGGTCCTGGATGAAATACGGGTCGTAGTAGCTGTTGTTCTGCGCCTGGAACAGCTTCACCTCGCTCTCGGGTTTCTGGACACTGATCTTGGTGGTCGAGAGATACCACTTGGGCAGCAGCGCGGTGACGCCGAGCGTCGTGAGCACCACGAGCGAGAGGATAAGGAAGACGAGCCCCTTGCGCAGGCGCAGCAGGCCGACGAAATCACCGAGCGTTGCGCTGTCCTTGCTGGCCGGAGAAAAAGCCATGAGTGCCTGCGGTCAGGCCGGATCAAAAGGTGAAGCGGGCGGAAACGCCGAGGCGGTCGCGATTCTGGCCGCGGTTCGCGTCGTCGGAATTCACGTCATCGTAATCGTAACTGCCGATGACCGTCCAGTTCTTGGTGGGGTGCCAGGAGAGGGCGAGGCCGAGCCGGGTGGTCTTTTCCTCGACATCCGGGATGCCGGTGCGGCCCTGTAGCTCAGAGGGCTCGTAAGTGAGCGAACCGGAGAGCGTGATGGCGCCGCTTAGCCGGTGCTGTAGATTTAAGAAGAGACGGTTGACCCTGCTGTCCGTGAAACGGTCCACATCGGAGGGCTCCTCAATGGTGTGGACGTAGCCGGCGGCGAAGAAAGAGCCTTCGGCGTAGGCGTAGCGCGAGCTGACCTCGATGTAGGGCGCGGTGGTGTCGGAACCGATGTCGCGGTCACGCTGCTCGAAACCGGCACGACCCGTGAACATCACTTCCTTGCCGGGGTTGTAATCGAAGCCGGCCATGAAGAAATTCGAGGTCTTGTCCTTGGCGGAGCCTGCGGTGTCGTAACCGATGGTCTGGTGGCGGTATTCGGCGACGAGTTTGGTTTCGGGCAGGTAGGCGTAGCTTAGCTCAAGGCCGGCAAGGTTCTCGTCGCGGTCGAGGTCGCTCGCCAGGGCGGCGGTGTCGTAGGCGAAATTGATGTAGCGGTATTTCACGACCACGCCGGTCTTGGCGCCGGCGGCGGTCGTGTAGCGGCCGTCAAGCTGCGCCCGCTTGAACGACTGGTCGGTGTTCAGCGGCACGCCGGCGAGCAGCGACTGCGGGTTCTTGGCGATGTTGTAGGCGGCGCTGAGATCGATGTTGGTGTCCTGCGCGAAGGAGTGCGCGAGGCGGCCGCCGAGATTGTGGCTGGTGAGGTTCTGCTTGCCGGGGCGGTCGGCAACATGGTCATTGCTGATCTCGTAGGAACCCGAGGCGAAGGTCTGGTCACTGACGGAGCCGTTGTAGGAAATCGCGGCGTTCACGTTGTAAACCATGCTGTCGATCTCGTTGGTGGCTCCGCCGAAAATATTGCTGTCGTGATAGGCGGAGGCGCCGACGCGGTAGCTCAGGGCCTTGCCCTGTTCCTGCTCGGGGATCGGCGCATAAACGGCAAAAGCGATGGCCGGGAGCGCGGAGGCGGCCAGAATCGTGCGTAGAGTCGTATTCATAGGAGAGGCCAAGGCGTTAGGCGTTGGAGACTTAAGGCCGATATTCCGGCCCCATGCAATTCAATTTGCCTAGCGAACCACCGTATGAGGGTTGACCAGAAGGACCATGTTCTCGGTGAGCTTTTGCGGCGGCATGTTCAGCGGAAAATTGGCGGGCATGCGGCGGGTGACGAGCCCGGCATAGACGCCTCCCCACCCGCCGGTGTCGGTCAGGCTGATGGTGTCGTCCTTGCGCGCCGCCAGTTCCGTGAAAAACGGCCGGTCGAGGGTGACAGACGTGAGCAGCATGGCTCCGATGTTCTGTTCGACGATGATCCGGGAAAAATCGCGCAGCCGTTCCGGCTTCGCCCACACCCGCATCTCCCCATACCAAGCGGTGCCCGCCGGCACGTCTGTCGATACGCCGGTCCCCGGCAGAAACCGCCGCTCCATGTCCCGGTTCAGCTCCATGAACAGGTTCGGAAAATACGGCGGGTAGTGGAAATGGATCTTCCGCGGTTCCAGGCAATCCCGGCTCAAAGGAAGTCCCTGGAGCAGCAGCAATCCGGCGGCCACCCACCTCCAGTGCTGGCTGAGGCCGGCTTGGCTGTCCACGAGCACCAGAAAAAATCCCGTGCCG
>JAUPWC010000157.1 GCA_030916665.1 Verrucomicrobiota bacterium | reverse complement strand
GCTACGCTCAGAATGACACGATTCGGAGAGCTTAAGGTTTTCGGCCTTCATCGCGCGGTCGGTTTGGTTACGGTCCCGAAGGCCTCGAGGACTTCCCCGCCGATCGCGTCGGCGATGAGGCGGCCGCGCGGGGTGAGTTGGATCACACCTTCGGGCGTGGCGGTGAGCAGTCCCTCGAACAGCAGCTTGGGCAGCAAATCCTCCAAGCCGCTCATGTTCGCCTTGGGGAAACGCCGGCGCAGACGCGGCAGCGACACGCCGTCGTTCATGCGCAGGCCGAAGATGACGGCGTCGGACGCCAGCAAGGCGTCGCTCAGCGCCGTGCGATCCGCCGTGGCGCGGCGCCCGGCGGCGAGATCGGCCAGCCAGAGTGCGAGGTCGGGCGGGTTCGACGCGCGCCAACCGGCGTGCTGACTGGCGCCGGAGGGTCCGAGCCCGACCCATTCGTGCATGCGCCAGGTGTTGAGGTTGTGGACGCAGGCGTGCCCGCGGCGGGCGAAATTGGAGACCTCGTATTGGGCGAAACCAGCCGCACCGAGGTAGTCCCAGGTGCGTTGGTAGAACACGGCCTCCTTCTCGGGATCGAGCTTCACCTTGCCCTGCGAGAGTTTCACCCAGAGCGCGGTGTCTTCCTCGAAGGTCAGGCAGTAGGTCGAGAGGTGGTCAGGCGCGAGGCGCATGGCCTCGTCGAGGTCGGCGCGCCACTGGGTTTCCTCCTGTCCCGGCAGGGCAAACATCAGGTCAATGTTCACGCTGGCGAAGCCCTGCGCGCGGATGAGTTCGTAGGCCCGGTAAACCTGCGCGGGGGTGTGCTGGCGGCCGAGCGCGTCGAGCAGGGCGTCGTTGAAGCTCTGCACGCCGAGCGAGATGCGGGTGACGCCAAGCCCTTTCAACACGGCCAGGCGCTCCGCCGTTACCGTGGCCGGGGCGAGTTCGACCGACCACTCCGCCGGTTGTCCACCGCAGTAGAGCAGCATGATGCGCCCGAGGCGTTCGAGCTGGTCCGCCTTGAGCAGACCCGGGGTGCCGCCACCCCAAAAAGCTGTGTTTGCCGTGCGACCTCCCCACTCCACCAGCCCCGCCTCGGCCTCGATGCCGTCCAGGTAGCGTGTGATCGCGTCGCCCTTCGGCACGGTCTGGTAGAAAGCGCAGAAGTCGCAGGTCGTCGCGCAAAAGGGCACATGCACATACACGCCGAGCGGCGTGGTGGTCGCCGCCTGCGCTTTTTCTTGCCCTGAGGGGAGCCCGGCCATTATGAGAGTTCTTCAATTAACGGTCAGCCAACGGCCTGCGCGGCCCCGGCGGTTCCGTCAGATTTTCAACCCAATGCACAAGACTCCCTCCCTCCAAGCGAGCAGAATTTTCCCGGCACTCATCGCCTTGCTCATGCTGCTGCTGGTCAGCGGCTGCAACCTGACGATCACGAACCTCACGCCCGAGACTGTCCCGCAGAACCCGTCGCAGATCTACACCATCTCGGCCAGCTTCCGCGCCAGCCGTCAGGTCGAGACCGCCACGATCCGCCCCCGCATCATCATCGACGGCCAGGGCTACGCCATGAACCGCAGCCCCGCCGGTGCCGACCTCTGGGAGTTCGACTACCAGCTCCCCGCCAGCCGCACCAACGCGACCTACTACTTCATCTGCGAATACATGACCAAGGGCAGCTCGGACGTGCAGGACATCTATTCCGAACTGCAGTCGCTCAACATCTCCGGCCGCTACGTGATTCGTGCCGAGGCTACGCGCGCTCCGGTCGGCTCCCGCGTGAGCATCCTCGGCGCCGGTTTCTCGCCCGCTGACATCGTCTATTTCGACAGCAACCCCACGCGCACGGTCTTCGAGTCGCCCAGTTCTCTGAGCTTCTTCGTGCCCGCCGTGGAACCCGGCCGCAGCTACAAGCTCATGGTGCGCGGCGCCGCCGGCAGCCTCGACGTGGGCAGCTTCCGGGTGGACGCGATCAGCTTCCTGGTCTCGCCGAGCTCCGTTTCTCTCCGCCCGGGCGAGCAGCAGGCGCTCACCTTCACCATCCCGCAGCCCGCCCCCGCCGGCGGCTTGCTGATCGACGTGACCACCGATGTGCCCGAGAGCGTCGTCATGCCCGTCGTGATGGTTCCCTCCGGTCAGGCGAGCGTCACCGTGCCGATCCAGGGCGGCAAACCCGGCAGCGGCTCGCTGTTCTTCCGGAGCAGCGCCGGCGAAAGCAGCGTCGCCGTCACCGTCACCGCCAACTGAGCCGGCCCGTCATCTTCCAAACACCAAGCGCACGATCATCTCGTGCGCTTTTTGCTGAACCGGAATCATGCGCCGCCCCGCCCCACCGCTGCTCCTGATTCTCGCCCTGCTGGCGCTGGCCGGCTGCACGACCACCCAAACGGCTCCGGCCGTCGCTGAAGCCCCGGCTCCGCTTCCACCGCCGCCGGTGATCGAACTGCCTCCCGCCAGCATCACCGGCTCGGAGGAGACGAGCACAATGCTCGACAATTTTACGACGTTCATCGCGGCGATCGACGGCGCGCCGGTCAGCGCAGGCCGGGAGGGCTGGCTGACGCCGGTGTCTCTCCAAGCCGGATTGCGCCGGCTCAAGGTGGTTTTCGTTCGCGGCGTCTTCACCGGGTTGGCGGAACTTCAGCTCAATGCGCTCAGCGAGCACGCCTACCAGCTGCGCTTCGCCACCGACGCGCAATTTCTGGGCAACAACAGCTACTGCGAGTTTTGGATCGTGGACACGGCCACAGGCCAGCCGGCGACAGGGCGGGTGCGCGCTGCGTTGCAACGCAGCGAGACCGCCAAATAGCTGCGACTCTTGGAAACGCCGCCGTGTCTTGCAACGGCCCTAGTCTTGCGCCCGGGCAACGCACCGGCTTTCCTCCTCCCCATGACCGACCCCGTCCTTGACCGGCAGATCCAGGCGATCGAGCGTCCCGACAAATCGCTGTGGACCTACTATCTGCTGTCCGCGCTCGTGTTTCCGCCGGCGTTTCCGTTCCTCGTGCTGCCGCTGTATTTCCGCTACCACACGATGCGCTACAATTTCACGGACGACGGCATCTCCATGCGCTGGGGCATCCTGTTCCGCAAGGAGGTCATCGTGAACTACGCGCGCATCCAGGACATCCATCTCAAGTCCAACGTCGTGGAGCGTTGGCTCGGCTTGGCGCGCATCCTCGTGCAGACCGCCTCCGGCAGCAGTTCCGCCGAAATGACCATCGAGGGCATCAAGGAATTCGAGCCGCTGCGCGACTTTCTCTACGCGCGCATGCGCGGCGTGAAAGATCACCCCGCCTCCGCTCCCGCCGCCACCCACCCGGCCGCCAATTCCGACGAAGTGGTCGTCGCCCTGCGCGAAGCCGCGGCCGAACTCCGCGCCCTGCGCGAACAACTCGCCCGCCGCACCTGACGCCATGTATCAGCGCCTCACCGAACTGCTGCTTCACTGGCTGCGCGTGCCGCCCGAGCCCCAGGCCCCGCACGGCGATCCGGCCTCGCTGCGAGTCTTCCGCGCGGGCCGGAACTTCCTCAACCTCCGGCTCCTCAAGTGGGGTGTGGCGCAGGTCGGAGCCCTCGCCGGCATCATCTTCTGGTTTGGCGTCTTTTCCGACCTCGGCGACCGCGTGGAAGAAAAACGCCTCCAGTCCACTCCGCCCAAGCCGGCCGCCACCGCTCCGGCGACTCCTGCCGCAGCACAGGCCGCGCCCGGCAACAACACCGTCGAGCGGACCGTGAACAGCGTGGTCTCCGGAATCAAAACGCAGGCCGAGGCCGCGGGCCGGGAATTTGAGCAAAACCGGAAGTCGAAGAAGAAGCTCGGCCCGCTGCAGGGTTTCTACGCCTGGCGCAACGGCATGGTCGGATTCCTCTCCCAGCTGCCCAAGCCCGCCATGCTCGTGATCTGGCTTTTCGAGATCGTCGGCCTCATTGTCTATGTTCTGCAGCTGCCGGTCACTTTCCTGCTCGCGCGCATGGACTACGACCTGCGCTGGTATATGGTCACCGACCGCAGCCTGCGCATCCGCCACGGCATCTGGAAGGTCAACGAGTCCACCATGAGCTTCGCCAACATCCAGCAGGTCGAGGTATCTCAGGGACCGCTCCAGCGCCTGCTCGGCCTGTCCGACGTGAAAGTGCAGTCCGCCGGCGGCGGCAGCGGCGGATCCGACAGCCACGGCAACCCCCACGGAGGCGAAGACATGCACCTCGGACTATTTCACAGCGTCACCAATGCGAACGAGATCCGGGACCTCATTCTCGAGCGGTTGCGCCGGTTCCGCGAAAGCGGTCTGGGCGATCCGGACGAGAAACGCACCCCGGTCCCGTCGCCCTTGCCAACCGTGTCAGGCGACAGCGACCTGCTCACCGCGGCCAAGGAACTCGCCGCCGAGGCCCGGGCGCTGCGTGGTGTCCTTTAGGTTGGCTGCTCGCCGCCGGAACGGATGAATTGCCAAGGTGCAGGGCGGGGTTTCCGCCTCGGGCGCGGCATCAGGATCGAGCGAAGGCGGGGTTCGGAGACCCGGCCCTGCAAATCACTTTGTGTCTCCCACCTTGCGGATTTCGGCGTGCTGCGCATCCGTCGAACCTACGCCGAGCTGGCGGGCGAATTCCAGCACGCGGGCGTCGTCGTCAGAAATGGGGTCGAAACCGGCGCGTTTGCGGGCGGCGTTCATGCGGAGCAGGAGCACGGAGTCGAGCAGCACCGGATCGGCGCTGGCGAGCAGGCGCGGCTCCGAGGCGGTGTAGAGCGAGTTGAAGAACGGGCCACCGATGAACTGGTAGAGCTGGAGGCTCGCAATGCTCAGCGCCCAGGTCTCGCGCAGTTCGGGAATGGCCGCCATCTCCGCCACGGCGGCCGGGGCAGTCGCGGGACTCCTGAAGAAGCGGAAGGTGTTGCTCGCGTTCCAGAGGGTGGCGTTGACCAGCGAGCCGTTGATGCCGAGCACCGGATGGTCGGTATAGACCGGCAGGTTGATCCAGAAATCGGCGTCGAGGAACAGCGGGGTGGCGAGGAAGCTCTTGCGGTCCTCCTCGACGGTCGTCTCGGCCTTGCCGCCGGCGGCGCGCTTGGCGGCCTGCTCGGTCAGCACGGCGTCGAACCGGGCCGGCAGCGGGCTGTCGTAGAACCAGGCCGGATCGTAGAACTTGCCCGACTCCAGCACGAAGACCGGATGCCCGGGAAACGGCGCGACGCCCGTGGAATACGACGGCAGGAATCCCGTGAGGCGCAGGCGCAGGGGGTTCAGGCCGACGAGGAAGATGTCCTGCTTCTCGAAACCGCGCTTCTCAAGGGCGGTGATCACGGCGCGCACCAGACCGAAGGGCGTGGCGAGGCCCGGGCCGGAGTCGGCGTAAATCTTGATGCCGGCCTTTTTCTTGGCGCCGGGAACGAGCGTGCGGCCGGAGCTGCGCTCGAACTCCTGGATCGTCTGCTCGACGGCGTAGCGGTAGTCGGCGTCGCTGAAATCGTTCAGGCGGTGCTCGAACAGCGGGGCCAACGGCGCAGCGGGCTCGGCGGCGCGGAGGCCCTGGCAGGCGATGAGGACGAGACAGAGCGTGGATTTGAGCGAGGGAAGGCGCATGAAAAAAGGCGATCGGCCGGAAGTCGGCGCGGGCGCGCAACCTGACAGACAGCGGCGGCGGGGAAAAGTTTAAACTTCCCGCCAAGGAATTCCGCAAACACTGTAGCGGCGGTCTGTGAGCGCCGGTCCGTCCCTCGACGGCGGTCACGGACCGCCGCTCCAGCAGATTCCTTCCCTCCCCGTGCCCGTCATCAAAACAGAAAGCCTCCGCGACCTAAAAAACCGCGTGAACATCCACGACGTCGTCATCCGCGTCGTGTCGCTGAAGAAGGCCGGCGGCGGGCGGTTCAAGGGGTTGTGCCCCTTCCACTCGGAGAAGACCCCGTCGTTTAATGTTTCGGCCGACAAGGGCTTCTTCAAGTGCTTCGGCTGCGGCAAGGCCGGCGACGCCATCAACTTCGTGATGGAGACCGAAGGCCTGCAGTTCACCGAGGCGGTCGAGGCCATCGCGCAGCGCTTCGGCTTCGCGCTCGAATACGAGGAGGGCTCCGGCGGCCCTTCGAAGGAGACGCGCTCGCTGCGCCAGGAGATCTTCGACATCCACGATCTCGCGGCCGACTACTACCGGCAGGCCTTCCTCGCGACCACTCCCCACGGCGAATTCATCCGCGACTACTGGGCGAAGAACCGGAAGTTCACGCCGGAACTGGCCGAGGATTTCAAGATCGGCTTCGCCCCCGTCGAGGACTCCGGGCTCGCGGCCGCGATGCTGAAGCGGAAATTCTCCGAGGATGCGTTGCGCCAGTGCGGCCTGTT
>JAUPWC010000156.1 GCA_030916665.1 Verrucomicrobiota bacterium | reverse complement strand
TACCGGCCCCCGATGGAAGACGGCCCGATCGAAGCCGTCGCCTTCGGCATCCGCGCCCTGCAACTTTATCCCGTCCGCGGTCGCGAGGCGGAATGCCGCGACCGCATCGGGCGCGCGCAGGCATGGCTCGCCCGCGCCCAGCCCGTGACGTTCGGACAGCAGCTGTTCCAACTGCTCGGCCTCGGCTGGGCCGGCGAATCTCGCGCCGCGCTGCAACCGCTCGCCCGGGCAATTCTCCGGCAGCAGCGGCCCGATGGCGGCTGGGCGCAGCTCGACGGCCTCGAGAGCGACGCGTGGGCGACCGGTCAAGCGCTCTACACGCTCGCCACCAGCGGCACGCTCCAAGTGTCCGATCCCGCCTATCGCCGCGGCACGGCCTTCCTGCTGCGCACCCAGTTCGATGACGGCTCATGGTATGTGCGCAGCCGCGCGTGGCCTTTCCAGCCGCAATTCGAGAGCGGTTTTCCCCACGGCAAGGACCAGTGGATCTCCGCCGGCGGCACCGCGTGGGCCGCGATGGCATTGCTCCTGACCCAGCCCAAGACCGTCACCCCCGCGCGCGTGGATTGGATGAGCATGACCGTGCCGCGACCGTCCGACACCCCGGCCGCCGTGGCCGCCTCTGCGACCGCGGCCGTTTCAGCGATCGATTACATCCGCGATATCCAGCCCCTCCTTGATCGCTCCTGTTACGGCTGCCACGGCGGCGACCGCAAGAAGGGGAAATTCAGCCTCGCGACCCGCGAGAGCCTCCTGAAAGGCGGCCAGTCCGGCGACCCGGTCGTCATCCCCGGCAACGCTGCCGCCAGCATGTTGATCGCGATGGTCTCCGACCAGGTGGAAGACGCGGAGATGCCGCCCTTGAGCAAGCGCGACGAACACCCGCCGCTCAAGGCGGACGAAATCCAGCGCCTCCGCGCCTGGATCGACTCCGGCCTGCCCTGGGCGGAAACCGCACCGGACATCGTTGCCCCCGCCGCCCCGACGAGTCCGGGGATCTGATTCCGCTTTAACGGCAACGGCTCGGTGCCCAGCCAGGATTTTTGTCCACCGGATCGCCCCTCATCCGTCGTCAGTGCTGTCGCCCCACCCCCGGACACCGCCCCGCGATAAATTCCTCCTTCATCCGTCCTTGGCCCCTGCTACGAGCAGCACCCGCGCTTCAGCGGCGGCGTTTATAATTCCTTCGTCCGCCGCCTGTCGGCGTTCGGCGAGGAATCGCTGACCAAGTCCCTCCGGGACCACGAACGCATCGCCGCGCTGCTGCTGGCGCTCGACGCCAAGGTCGCCGAGGTCGTGGCGAAGCTGAAGGCGAAGGGCTTCATGAGCCCGTATCTGAAGACCTTCGTCGTCGCCCGCTCGAACCCGCTGCGCTTCATGAAGGAGCCGCCCCCGCTTGAAGAGCTCATCAAGACGATCCGCCGCAAGGTCGAACGCTTCAACGTGGACCGCATCAAGCCCGAGGACATCACCGCCTCCGGCGGCACACCGGACGAGGAGTAAAACACGGTTAACCACCAAGACACCGAGACACAAAGAAGAGGAAACACCCTCCGTGTCTCCGTGCTTGGTGGTTCGTGATTCTCCTTCTGCCGTTCTACCCGCTCAGCCTTTCTGCGCGCTGATCCACCGGTCCACGGCGGCTTCGAGCACGCTCAGCGGCACGGAGCCGTGGGCGAGCACCTCGTCGTGGAAGGCGCGGATGTCGAACTTCGCGCCAAGAGCTTTTTCCGCCCGGGCACGGAGCTCGCGGATCTTGATCTCGCCGATCTTGTAGCTCAGCGCCTGGCCGGGGATCGCGATGTAGCGCTCGACCTCCTGCACGGCGACAACCTCGCTCTGTGGGGCGTTGTCGAGGAAGTAGGCGATGCTTTGCTCGCGAGTCCAGCCCTTCGCGTGGAGACCGGTGTCCACCACCAGCCGCACGGCGCGCGAGATCTCGGCGGAGAGCCGGCCAATCCACTGCCACGGGTCCTCGTAGAGCCCCATCTCCAGGCCGAGCATCTCGCAGTATAGGCCCCAGCCCTCGCTGTAGGCGGTGACGCCGCCGAAGCGGCGGAAGGCCGGCAACGAAGGGTGCTCGAGCGAAAGGCTGTTCTCAAAGTGATGGCCGGGCACGGCCTCGTGCACCAAGACGGCCGTCACCGTGAAACGCTTGCGGGTCTCAGGCTTGTAGGCGTTGTAGTAGAAAACGCCCGGACGCGAGCCATCGGGGAGCCCCTGGAAATACTGCGCCGGCGGGGCGCTGACCTCGCGGAAGGACTCGATCGGCCGGATGACGTAAGGCGTCCTCGGCGTCCGGCCGAAGAGCGCCGGCACCTTCGCCTCGACCTTGGCGCGCAGGTCCTCGTAGGCGGCCTGGATTTCCTCGCGGGTCTTGAAGCGCAACTCCGGCGCCGAGTTGAGGTGCGTGAAGAATTCCTTGAGCGTGCCCTTGAAGCCGACGCGTTCCTTGGCCTCCTCGAACTGCGCGCGGATGCGCGCCACCTCGGCGAGCCCGAGTGCATGGATCGCCTCGGGGCTTAGGTCGGTGGTCGTCGCGGTGCGCGCCTGGAACGCATACCACGCCTTGCCGTCGGGCAGGTCGCCGAGCGCGACCGTATCGCGGCAGGCCGGCAGGTAGGTGTCGCGCAGAAAGACGTGCAACCGCTGGTAGGCCGGCGCGAGCGTGTCCTTCACGAGCGCAGTGTAGGCCGTGGTGAGGCGGGTCTTGTCCGCCTCGCTGAAGCCCTGCGGAAACTTGCGCACGGGCGCCATGAACACGGTCTTCTCGGGATCGGCCGTGCCGAGATTCTCCAACTGCGGCAGGATGGGCTTGGCGAGCGCCTTGGGCAGCACGACGCCCTGCGCGATGCCGGTGCGCATGTCGGCGATGATGCCATCCACGTAGGGCGCAAACGCCGCGGCGCGCGCCAGCCAGCGGTCGTAGTCCTCGACGGTGTTGAAGGGCTGCGCGAGCCGGCCCGAACCGACCTGGGCGAGCAGGAGGTGGACGCTGCTCATCTGGTTCACGGGCAGCAGGTGCGAGGGGAACTTCAGCGCGTCGAGCGAGAGCTGCAGCCGGTAGCGGAGGAGGTCGTAGCTGATGCGGTCCTCGGACGGCAGGCCGGCGGGATCGAGTTCGGCGAGGCGTGCGAGGTATTTGCCGGCGAGCTCGCGCGTGGCGGCGATTTCCTCGGCGGAGGTGACCGGGCCGAAGCGGTCGTTGTAGCGGTTGTCGCCGTTGAAGGTCGCGGTGATGGGATTGGCCTTCAGGTAATCCTCCCAGTAGTCGGCGAACAGCCGGCCGACGTTCTCCGGCGTGGCCGGAACGGCGGCAAAGGCGAGGACCGGGAGCATCAGGACCGGCAGGACGTGGAGCAGTCGGGTGAGGAATCGCATGCCCGACGGGACCAAACCCGCCGGACGGGCGCAAGCCGGGTTTGGACGGGCGGGCGGACAGCGGGACCGGTCTCAGCGGCGGGTTGTATTTTTTCCGCAGACTGCTTTGTTCGCCGCATGTTGAAGCTGAAGCGCCTCCCCGCCCTGCTCGTCGTGCTGGCCATCCTCGCGCTCCCGGCGAGCCAGTTCGCCGCCGAGCCCGCCAATCTCAGCCCGGCCAAGGAAGCGGTCGTGCGCTATGTGAATTCCGGTGAATACGGCCGCGAACTCACCCGGGTCGCGGTGCGCGCCAACAAATACCTCGCCAAGCGCCTCGCCCGGCCGCTCAAGGAGGGCGAGAAGCGCGCCATCGTCCTCGACATCGACGAGACGACGCTGACCAACCTCGGTCACATGATGGCGCAGGATTTCGGTTACCTGCCCGAAGTCTGGGACAAGTGGGTCGCCAGCGGCCAGGCCAAGCCCATCGTGCCCGTGCAGCTCATCTACGACGTCGCCGTGCGCAACAATGTGGCCGTTTTCTTCGTCACCAGCCGCGGCCCGGAGGAGGCCGCAAGCACCGAGCGCAATCTGCGCGAGACCGGCTATCCGGTCTGGTCCGGCATCCACTACAAGCCGGCCCCGGACATGTCCGCCCGCCAGTTCAAGACCGGCATCCGCCGCCGGCTGCTCGACCAGGGCTACACGATCATCCTGAACATCGGCGACCAGCAGAGCGACCTCGTCGGCGGCATGGCCGAACGCGCCTACAAGCTCCCGAATCCGTTCTATCTGATCAGGTGAACCGGGAGCGACGCACGCCGAGACCTGAGTGCTGAGACCTGAAACCTGAGGAGCAATTCCGTAAACAACTCCGCCCTGACCGGTTCCATCCTCAGGGCTCAGGTTTCAAGTTTCAGGTTTCCCCGATGCTGCTCCCCGCCCTCACGATCTTCCTCGGCGCGTTCCTGCTGTTCCAGATCCAGCCCCTGATGGGCAAGTTCCTCCTGCCGTGGTTCGGCGGCGGCCCGGGCGTGTGGACGACGTGCATGCTGTTTTTCCAGCTGCTCCTGCTCGGCGGCTACGCCTACGCGCACGGGCTCACCACGCGGCTGACGCCGCCGCGGCAGGCCGTCGTGCATCTCGGCCTGCTCGCGGTGGCGGCCCTGTTCCTGCCGGTGATTCCCGCTGCCGGATGGAAACCCACCGGCAGCGACGTGCCGGTTGCGCGCATCCTGCTGCTGCTCACCGTCACCGTCGGCCTGCCCTACCTCGCGCTCTCGGCCACCGGACCGCTCGTGCAGCGCTGGTTCAGCCTGGGCAACCCGGGCGTCTCGCCCTACCGGCTCTATGCCCTGTCCAACGCCGGCTCGCTGCTCGCGCTCGTGAGCTTCCCGTTTGTCTTCGAGCCGCTCGCCTCGCGCACCGCGCTCGGCTGGGGCTGGTCGGCGGGGTTCGTGGTGTTCGCCGGATTGTGCGGCACGCTGGCCTGGCGCGTGCGCGGCCTGCCGGCGGCGCCGGCGGTTGAAACGCCCGGGCCGGAAAACGGCGCAACCGCCCTCCCGACGGCGCCGCCGACCGCGGCCGACCGGCTGATGTGGTTCGCGCTGCCGGCGGTCGCCTCGCTGCTGCTGGTGGCGGTGACCAACAAGATCTGCCTCGATATCGCCGCCGTGCCCTTCCTGTGGGTGCTGCCGCTGGCGGTCTATCTGGTGACCTTCATCCTGTGTTTCGATCATCCGCGCTGGTATTCGCGGCGGCTCTGGAGCGCGCTGTTGGTGCTGGGCTGCGGCGGCACGGCGCGCGGCCTGGCCGACGCCACCATCAGCCTGCCGGTGCAGGTCGGCGTCTTCGTCTCCACGCTGCTCGCCGCGGGCATGGTCTGCCACGGCGAGCTTTACCGCCTGCGGCCGGCGGCGGCGCGACTCACCGGCTACTACCTCGTCATCGCCGCAGGCGGCGCGGCGGGCAGCCTCTTCGTGGCGCTGGGCGGACCGCTGCTGTTCGCCGACTACCGCGAACTGCAGGTCGGGCTCGTGCTGGCGCTCTACTTCGCGGGCGTCACCTGCGTGCTGCAACGCAGCCGCTCGCTGGCACTGGGGTCCGCGATGGGGGCGCTGGCGATCACGCTGTTCGTGCCGGCGCTGCAGGCGGAGACAAGCCGCGGTCTCGCGATCTGGTTCAGCACCTGGGCGAGGGAAACCGTCGAATTCTACGGCCAGCACGCGCCGGTGATCGCGGTCGGGACGGGCTTTCTCGCGGTGACGCTGCGCCACCGCTGGCGCGTCGGCACCGGCCGGTGGCACCTGCGCCTGGCGGCCATCCCGCTGCTCGCCGCGGTGCTGCTGGGCGTGCTCTTTGTGATGCAGGCGCGCAAGGACGGCGCGCAGGTCTTCGCCGCGGCGCGCAACTTCTACGGCGCCTACAAGGTCCACCTCTACGGCGAGGAGCACGAACGCTCGCGCAGCCACCTGCTCTCGCACGGCGGCATCACCCACGGCATGCAGTTCCGACATGAGGACTACCTCGACTGGCCGACCACCTACTACGGCGCCACGAGCGGCGTGGGCCGCGCCCTGGACGCGACCGGCGGCGCCCGCCGCATCGGTCTCGTCGGCCTCGGGGCCGGCTCGCTCGTCACCTACGGCAGACCCGACGACGTCTTCCGCTTCTACGAGATCGACCCCGCCATCGTCGGCGTGGCCCGCGAACACTTCTCCTTTCTCGAACGCACCTCGGCGCAGGTGGAGATCGTGCTCGGCGACGCGCGGCTCACGCTGGAGGAGGAGCACCGCCGCACCGGCTCGCAACAGTTCGACCTGCTCATCCTCGACGCCTTCAGCGGCGACGCCATCCCGGTGCATCTGCTCACGCGCGAGGCGATGACGCTTTACTTGGAACATCTCAAGCCGGGCGGCCTGCTGGCCGTGCACATTTCCAACCGGCACCTCGACCTGCGTCCGGTGGTCGAGGCCCTCGCCCGGCACCACGGGCTGCACTTCGTCACCATCAGCGACACCGTGGACAAGGAGCAGTGGTGGCTCTACAGCACGACTTGGATGATCCTGACCCACGACGACGCACGGCTGCAGAGGGAAGAAATCGGCAACGCCGCCGAGGAGCCGCCCGACGCGGACGCCCGCCTGGTGGACTGGACCGACGACCACGCGAGCCTGTTCGACGTGCTGAAGTGAGCCGACCGCGCCGGATCAAAGCGGCCGGAAGTTACCCGGGGAAAGCGGAAAGATCGGGTGCCCGAGACGCTTGGAGCTCACGCGCTCGAGTTCCAGCGCCACGGTGAAATTGTGGGTCACGAACCGCATGAACTCCTTTCCCAACCGAGATACACCAGCGCGAGCAGCAACCTAAGCCGGAACGATGCAGTAGGAGATCAGATTAGCCGGTAAAGGCCGGGCGGTTTTCTACTGCATTGCAGTTGGGTAAAGGGCTGAGGATTTTTTCCCAGAGGCGCGACCACCATCCCC
>JAUPWC010000155.1 GCA_030916665.1 Verrucomicrobiota bacterium | reverse complement strand
CACCTGCCACGGGGCGACCTGCCAGGGCCAGACGATACCGTCGGCGTCGTTGCTCTGTTCGATCACGGCCTGCAGTGTGCGGCTGATCCCGATGCCGTAGCAGCCCATGACCATCGGGTGGCTCTGCTTCTGGTCGTCGGTATAGACGGCGCCGAACTTCTCGGAGTATTTCGTGCCGAGCTTGAAGATGTGGCCGACCTCGATGGCGCGGTCGATCTTGAGCGGCGCGCCGCACTTCGGGCAGGGCTCGCCGGCGCGCACGGTGCGGAAGTCGCCGAAGCGCGTGATCTCGAGATCGCGCGCGACGTTGACGTTGCGCAGGTGGAAACCGTCCTTGTTGGCGCCGGTCGTGCCGTTGCCGACGAGGCGGATGGCGTGGTCGGCGAAGATGCCGGCGAGCGCGCCGGGATTCTTGATCGTGCCCTTGACGGTGCCGAGGCTGCCGGGCTTCGCGCCCATGACCGGCTCGATCTCCTCGGGCGTGGCCGGACGCCACAGCTGGAAGCCCAAGGAGCCGAGTTTGGCCTCCTCGAGGTCGTCGCAGCCGCGGAGAATGACCAGGAAGGGCTTGCCGTCACCCATATAGACGAGGGTCTTGAACTGGTTGTCCGCGGCGACGCCATAGGGCGCGGCGGCGAGCGCGGCGATGGTGACAATGCCAGGTGTGGCGAATTCCTCGAGCGCGCCGGCGGGGACGGCGTCGGCCAGGTCCTTCGGCACGATGCCGCTGGTGGCCTTCTCGCGGTTGGCGCTGTAGCCGCTCTGCTCGCAATAGACGATGTCGTCGTCGCCGACCGGGGCCGGCACCATGAACTCGTGCGAGAAGCTGCCGCCCATCACGCCGGTATCGGCCTCGACGGGGATCGTCTTGAGCCCGCAACGGGAGAAGAACGCCGTGTAGGCCTCCTTCATCTTGTTGTAGCTGATGATCGCGCCCTCGTCGGTCGCGTCGAAGCTGTAGGCGTCCTTCATCACGAACTCGCGGGCGCGCATCAGGCCGTAGCGCGGGCGGATCTCGTTCCGGAACTTCGTGCCGATCTGGTAGAAATTCTTGGGCAGGTCGCGGTAGCTCGTGATCTCGGTCTTCACGAGGGGCGTGATGATCTCCTCATGGGTCGGGCCGAGGACGAACTCCGGCTCCTTGGCGCGGCCCTTGCCGGCGCCGGCATGGTCCACGCGATACATGATCTCGCGCGCCGCGGCCCAGCGCGGACCCTCGATCCAGTTTTCGGACGGATGGATGAACGGCATCGCCAGCTCGATGGCCCCGGCGCGGTCCATCTCCTCGCGGCAGATCTGGCTGATCTTCTGCATGACCTTCAGGCCGGCGGGCATGAAGGTGTAGAGCCCGCCGCCGAGCTTACGGACGAGGCCGGCGCGGAGCAGGAGCTTGTGCGAGGCGATTTCCGCGTCGGCGGGGCTTTCCTTGAGCGTGGGAATGTAAGTCTGCGACCAATACTTCATGAAGCGGGCACGAGAACATCCCCGCCGGGGCGGCGCAATGGAATTTCCGCTTGCCGCGCCAAGGTGGAGCGCGTTGACCTCAACGCGCTTGCATCGGCGTCTTGAGGTCAAGCCGCCCCACCTATGTCCGCCCCACGCACCACCCCCAAACCCTGGCCCATGAAGTGGATCGTCGTGGCCATCGTCGTCTTCGCGCTCGGCTACACGGCGGTGAACTTCTACTTCCGCAAGCCCGGCCAGGCCTACCGCCCCTATCAGGACGCCAACGACCGGGCCACCACCGCCCGCCTGCTCGCCGCCGGCTGGCACAAGGTGCCGCTCGACACGCGCCGCCCGATCGAGAAGCCCGGCACCGACGCGCCCGCCACGATCAGCCACGGCGCGGTCGGCCTGGGTTTGAATTTCGCACCGAACTTCGCCGAGCCACCCAAACTCGTCGCCTCGATCGACAAGGTCGTCGCGCCCGCCGCGGTCGCACAGGGCGGGGACTACGGCTTTTATTTCACCGCCAGCCTCGCGGACCAGCACAACCAGTTCGGCGAGATCACGCTCTACCAGCGCGGCAACGAATTGGTCTTCGTGCCCGAGATCGAGAAGCTCCCCGGCCAGCAGCTCATGACCCGCTGGAACGACTCCACCTACGCCGTCACTTTCGCCACCACCGCCCTGCCCCCCGGCCGCTACGCCGCCCGGATCGTCGCCCGCGGCCCGGCGGCAACGTGGTCATTCACGGTGAAGTAGCGCCGGCGGAAGCCGGGGCTGAAGTAACAAGTAGCAAGTGCCAAGTATCAAGAGGGTGCCCGAAACCGGCATATCCGCTTCGCCCTTCGCTTTGTTGCAACGATCAGCCTGAATTTCTGTTCGTTAGCTTTTCCTGATACTTGATCCTTGCCACTTGTTACTTCGCGTTCTCCACGGATCGCGCTCCGCATGAATCCCCATTGACGAGTCGTGCCTGATCGCTGATCAATGCGCCACCACAGATGAGCAGCAACGGCTCCGCCCTCAAACCCACCGACCTGCGCGGTATCCTCAAATACGTCCCGCGCTTCCAGGGGCAGATTTTCGTCATCGCGCTCGACGGCTCCATCGTCGCTGACGACAACTTCGACAACGTCATCACCGACGTCGCCGTGCTCCGCTCCCTCGGCATCAAGGTCGTGCTCGTCCACGGCATCGGCCAGCAGATCGTCGAGCTCGCGAAGGTCCGCAACATCGCCATCACCGACTCGGTCGGCACCGGCGTGAGCGACGCCGCCACCCTCGACCTCGCCATCCGCGCCTCCTCGCGCGTCACCCACCTCGTGATCGAGGGCCTGACCGCCAACGGCCTCAAGGCCGCCCTCACCAACGCCGTGCGCGCCATCCCCCTCGGCATCCTCCGCGGCGTGGACCACCAGTTCACCGGCCGCGTGGACCGCATCGACCGCGACTTCATCCAGCAGCTCATCGGCTCCGGCGTCGTGCCCGTGGTCAACCCCATCGGCTTCGACCGCGACGGCAAGCCCCTGCGCGTCAACTCCGACCTCCTCGCCGCCGAGCTCGCCGAGGCGCTGCAGGCCACGAAAATCGTCTATTTCTCCCCCTGCCTCGGCCTCGAGATCAACGGCAAGCTCCAGCACGACATCTCCGTCGATAAGCTCCGCAAGGTCCTCGACGAGAAACCGGAGTCCATCAACGAGCCCATGCGCAGCAAGGCCGCCCACGCCGTAAAGGCCATCGACACCGGCACGCCCCGCATCCACCTCCTCGACGGCCGGGAGCTCGACGGCCTGCTCGCCGAGGTGTTCTCCAACGAGGGCGTCGGCACGCTCATCTACGGCAACGACTACCAGCAGATCCGTAAAGCCACCAAGCGCGACGTCCGCGCCATCCACAACCTCACCCGCTCCGGCATGAAGCGCGAGGAGCTGCTCCCGCGCTCGCAGCAGTCCATCGAGAAGGCCATCGACGACTTCTACGTGTTCGAGATCGACGAGAACATCACCGCCTGCATCTCGCTGCGGATCTATGCCGACAAACCGGCCTTCGCCGAGATCGGCTCGCTCTACGTGATGCCGTTCTACCACAACCGCGGCATCGGCCTGAAGATGGTGGAGTTCGCCTGCCTGCAGGCCGCCGAGCGCGGCGCCAAGGCCGTGCTCGCCCTCTCCACCCAGGCCTACAGCTTCTTCACCTCCGTCTGCGGCTTCGACGACGCCGACAAGGACGTCCTCCCGCCCTCCCGCCTCAAGTCCTACGAGGAAAGCGGCCGGAACTCGAAGATCATGATCAAGCGGCTGTGAGGCCGCTGTAGGGCGGGGTCTCCGAACCCCGCCGGATTGAGTAACGGACGTTCTCCGCACCAGCTGT
>JAUPWC010000154.1 GCA_030916665.1 Verrucomicrobiota bacterium | reverse complement strand
GAGAAATACCCGAAGATGAAGCTCGTCGCCGTGCGCCCCTGCGACGACCTGAAGGACCGCGCGCAGTCCGAAGCCACCGCGCTCATGAGCGCGCACAAGAACCTGAAGCTCATCCTGGCCATCTGCTCGCCCGGCGTCCCCGGCGCCGCCGAGGCTGTGAAGCAGGCCGGCCGCACCGGCGCGGTGAAGGTCATCGGGCTCGGCCTGCCCAACGAGAACAAACGCTACGTCCACGAGGGCGTGACCGACGCCGTCATCCTCTGGGACACCGGCGACCTCGGTTACCTCACCGTGCAGGCCGGCGTCGCGCTCGCCGACGGCAAGCTCAAGGCCGGCGACAAGCAGTTCAAGGTCGGCAGCCGCACCTTTGCCATCGAGGGTGACAACATCCTCCTCGGCCAGCCCTTCGTGTTCACCCGCGAGACCATCGATCGCTTCGATTTCTGAGCGGGTTTGCCCGGACTTTCGTAGCGGCTCGCTGACGCTCGCCGCTACGGCACACGGCCTGAACCCGGGCTCCGATTTTGGCCTGGTGCTTTGTAGCGCGGGAGCGCAGGGAACAGGCACACGACCACACTGGAAGGTCCCGCCGCTCCCGCGGCTACGAAGGCAAACGATGAATCCGGGTTCAAGGCCTGCTCGGACTGTCTGAAACAAGCCCCGGTTGTCACTGGCGAGGGCGGGGTGTCTCGTGCATGGTAGTCGTTGCACCCCGCACCCCTCCACCCCTGAATCCGGCCCGTGCCGTTTTGCATGCATCCATGCATGCGCACGTCCGTCCGTCCTTTCACTGACCCCAACCCAACCATGACACCGCAATCCAAAGCCAATATGGATCGAGTCCGGCGTTACCTCACGCCGTTGCTGGCCCTGTCGGTGGCCCTGCCTGCCTTCGCGCAGGTGGCCAACAACCCCCAAACACCGCCCGCGGCCGAGAAACCCGTGAAGGTCGAGCAGGCGCCCGCCGCCGGCACCACCGCCCCGGCCGGCGACAAGGGCATTCTTGAACTCTCCCCCTTCGTCGTCACGACCAGCAAGGACCAGGGCTACTTCGCCGAGAACACCCTCGCGGGCAGCCGTCTGAATTCCAACCTCTCCGACCTCGCGGCTTCCATCACCGTCGTCACCAAGCAGCAGCTCGACGACACCGCGTCCCTCGACATCAACGACGTGTTCCGCTACGAGGCGGGCACCGAGGGTTCGAGCACCTACACGCCGCAGATCACGGACCGCGGCACGCTCAAGGACTCCGTCGGCGGCTACTCCTTCGGCAACAACGGCGACACCACGACCAACTCGCAGTCCAACCGCGTGCGCGGCCTGGCGGCGCCCGATGCCTCGATCAACTACCACCCGTCGAACAACCGCGTGCCGTTCGACAGCTACAACATCCAGTCGGTGGAAATCAGCCGCGGTCCGAACTCCCTGCTCTTCGGTCTCGGCAGCCCGGCCGGCATCGTCAACCAGACGGCCGCCCAGGCGGTCATCAACCGCAATTCCAACACGGTGAGCCTGCGCACCGACCACCTCGGCTCGGTCCGCGGTTCCTTCGCGCTCAACCGCTCCCTCATCGAGGACAAGCTGGCCGTCTATGTGGCCGCGCTCTACAACAACCAGGAGTTCGAGCGCAAACCGTCCTTCGAGCTCACCCGGCGCCAGTTCGGCGCCCTGACCTACCGTCCGTTCCCGAAGACCGTCATCCGCGCCTTCGCCGAGAACTACGACAACAAGGCCAACCGCCCGAATTTCATCACACCGCGCGACATGGTCACGCCCTGGTTGAAGGCCGGCCGGCCGTCGTATGACCCGGTCACCCGCACCGTCAAGTTCATGGACGCGACCAGCTACCCGCGCGTTTCCAACCAGCCCTGGAGCGGCGCCAACATGATCAACCGCAGCGCCGGCGAGGTCATCGGGCCGATCTACTTCGACTCCCGTTCGCCCGGCAGCCTGCCCATCTTTGCCGGCACCGCGCGCCTCACCGGTGCCGCCCTCCTCACCAACAACGCCTCGCCGTTCTACCTGCCCTACGGCCTGGGCTTCGACACGGGCAACACCCACACGCTCGAGCGCTTCGACAACGGCCAGCAGATCGACTACATCACGCGCAACGTGCTGTTCTACCGCCCGGCGCACACCAACCCCGAGACCGCCCAGCCCAGCGCCGGCTCGTGGCTCGCCAACGATTCACGCTTCCTGATGCTCGACCGCAACTGGACCTCGTCCACGGTCGGTCTCTCACCGATCCTCGAGCAGAACGGCACGATCTCCACCTACTCCTCCTACCAGGCGGCCGGTGTCACGGACCAGTCCATCTACGATTACACGAAGTATAATCTCAACGAGGCGAACTTCGGCATGCTCAGCGCCGGCAACTACAACATCGAGATCGAGCAGCAGATCGGCGACAACTTCTTCCTCAGCGCCGGCTGGTATCGCCAGCAGATCGACGCGGCTGAGAACTACATCCTCTCGCAGCTCCAGGGCAACACCCTGCAGGTCGATACCAACATCAACCTGCTCGATGGCACGCCCAACCCCTACTACGGTCTGGCCTACGTCCCGCTCGGCCTCGGTGGCGGTGTGGACACCTTCTTCTCGCCCGAGACCAACGACAGCTTCCGCGTCATGGCGGCCTACAACCTGGACTTCACCAAGAACAAAGGCTTCACGAAGTGGCTCGGCCGCCACCGCCTGCTCGGTCTCGGCGCCCAGCAAAACGTGAAGCGCAACCGCGAGCGCTGGCGCCTCGGCTACACCGACGGTGACCCGGAGGCCAAGCTGCGCTACACGGACAACCTCCTCCTCGCCGGCCAGGCCAACTGGAACAACTCCGCCATCCGCAAGGCCTACTACGTCGCCAGCCCCGGTGACCCGCAGGCCACGGTCACCCACTCCGTTGGCTATTATGGCAACCCCGGCTGGGAAAATCCCTACGTCTCCACGGTGCGCGCGTTCAACATCACCGACCAGTCGTGGAAGAACCTCACCACCTCGGAGAAGATCTCCTTCTCGGAGGCCGGCAGCGCCAACTTCCAGCGTGAGGTGAGCTCCTGGACCCTCGCCACCCAGAGCTACCTCTGGAACGACCGCCTGGTCATGACCCTCGGCCTGCGCCGCGACGATTATCGCGCCCGCAACACCACCACGGGCTCCATCAATGCCCTCGACGGCACCCTGATCACCGGAGCGCTCACCGCCGCCCAGATGTATCCTTACAACAGCGGCGAGGCCAACTACGACCTCATCATGAACCGCTGGACGGTGTGGGACGAGCTCGCGGGCGACACCAAGACCGTCGGCGCCGCCTTCCGTCCCCTCACCGGCTGGAGCCGCATCGAGAACAGCGCCAACAACGGCAACCTCGTCAGCGACTTCCTCCGCGGTCTCACGCTCTACTACAACCAGTCCGACAACTTCAACCCGCCCCCGGGCAAGCAGACGGACTACTTCAAGAAGCAGCTGCCCAAGCCCACCGGCGACGGCAAGGACGGTGGTTTCGGTTTCAACCTGTTCGACAACAAGCTCGTCGCTCGCGTCAACTGGTTCGAGACCGCCAACCAGAACGAGCGCACCAGCGCCGCCGGCACCCTGCTCACCCGTCTCGCCTACTCCGACACCACGACCGGCATACCTTGGGCCGCTTCGGTTGTCCGCATCCGCAATGCGGTCGCCAGCGGCATGAGCCAGGCCGCCTATGTCGCCCAGACCAACTGGAACGACAACTCGGTCTATAACGTCGACGATGCCGTCAACCAGCAGAAGATCTATGATCTCCTCAAGCTCCCGCTGAACTACTACAGCGGCATCCAGCTGGGTGCCACCCAGCAGAGCCTGGCCAAGGGCGTCGAGGTGCAGCTCACCTACAACCCGACCCGCAACTGGACGATGAAGTTCACGGGCACCAAGACCAAGAGCACCTACACCGATGTGGCGCCGCAGTATGACGAATGGCTCGCCGAGCGCCTGCCCGTCTGGCAGTCTCTGTCGGTGTCCGATATCCCGGACTTCACCGATGGCAACGGTCGCGAATATTCGCTGCGCAACTTCTGGACCGGCTACGGCTTCGCCAGCGTAGCCCGCAAGGAGAACCTGAACGGCCAGACCAGCCCGCAGGCTTATCACCAGCAGGTGGTCGAATCCGAAGTCGCGCTCGCCAAGGCGCTCCAGGGTGCGGTCGCCCCCAACCAGCGCATCTACCGCGCGTCCTTCCTCACCAACTACAGCATCTCGGAAGGCCGCTTCAAGGGCTTCGCTGTCGGTGGTGCCCAGCGTTGGGAGTCCAAGGCCGCGGTCGGCTACTACGGCAAGGCGGCGAACCCTCTCCTGCCGACGCTCATCAACGCCAACGACATCACCCGCCCGGTGTATCTCGACAACGGCAACTTCTACACCGACCTCTGGGCCTCCTACACGCGCCGCATCCTCAACGACAAGGTGCGCATGAAGGTCCAGCTGAACGTGAACAACGTCGGCGAGAGCGGCGGTCTCCTGCCCGTCGCGGTCAACTGGGACGGCAAGCCCTGGGGCTACCGCATCGTCGATCCCCGTCAGTTCATCCTGACGACGACCTTCGACTTCTGATTCTGCAAGTATGGGATTACTTACGAGCTCCCCGGCGCAAGCCGGGGAGCTTTTTCTTTTGGTCTTCCAACTGGAGCCGGGGCGCCCCCGCCCCGGTGCTCGTGCTGTAGCTGGGGTCGCTGACCCCGGCCCGGTCTCAACGGGGCCGGCTGCAACTCGACTACCAGCCCGAGTCTTGTTGCCGCGCTTGAGCCGCAGGCGAAAGCGTGGTTTCCCTGAGCAACGCCATGCCCGCCCCCGCCCGCTCCGTCCCCGCCATCTGGCCCGCGCTGCTCGTCGTCGTGGCGGTGATCGCGGTTTATGCGGGCAGCCTGCGCGCACCGCTGCTCTTCGACGATCGCGGCGCGATCACGGAAAACACCAGCATCCGCCGCCTGACGACGGCGCTGCGCCCGCCCACCGATGGCAGCACCGCCACCGCCCGCCCGGTGCTCAACCTCAGTTTTGCCCTCACCTACAAGCTCAGTGGCGCGGAACCTTGGGGCCATCGCGCGGGCAACATCGCGCTTCATGCCGCCGCCGCGCTCGCCCTGCTCGGCGTGGCCCGACGGCTGTTCCAACGGGTGCTGCCGGACGCGGCTCCGTCGCTCGCCACGGGTTTGGCCCTGCTGTGGGCGGTGCATCCGCTCCAGACCGAGTCCGTCACCTGCGTGGCCCAGCGGACCGAGGTGCTTTTCGGTTTTTTCTGCCTGCTCACGTTCTACGCGTTCCTGCGCGGCACGGACTGTCGCGGCGGTCAGCGACTGTCGGGACCGGGAGATTCGGCGCTCATAGACCGCCGCCACAGCCAAACCCAATCGCCATGGCTGGCGCTCTCCGTCGTCGCCTGCCTGCTCGGCATGGGCAGCAAGGAGGTGATGGTGTCGGCGCCGCTGCTCGTGCTGCTCGCGGACCGCACCTTCGTGGCCAGGTCCTTCGCCGCCGCCTGGCGGGCGCGGCGCGGCTACTATTGCGCCCTGGCCGCGACCTGGTTGCTGCTCCTCGTCCTCGTGCTCGGCGCCGGTGGCACACGCGGATCGGCGGCGGGTCTCGGTCTGGGGGTGTCGTGGTGGACCTACCTGCTCAAGCAGGCCGAGGCGCTCGTGCTGTATCTCAAACTCTCCTTCTGGCCGCATCCGCTCGTGCTGGATTACGGCACGGCGGTGACGCAATCGGTCGCGGAGGTCTGGTGGCAGGGCCTGCTCGTGTGGTCGCTGGTCGGCGGCACGCTGTGGTCGCTTTGGCGGCGGCCGGCGCTCGGTTTTGCGGGCGCGGTGTTTTTCGCGATCCTTGCTCCCAGTTCCAGCGTGGTGCCGCTCATCACCCAGACCGTGGCCGAGCACCGCATGTATCTGCCGCTGGCGGCCGTGCTGGCGCTGGCGCTGGTCGGCCTGCACCGGCTGGCCGGTCCCCGCGCGTGGTTGGGTTGGGGCGCGGTGGCGCTGGTGTTCGCCGGGCTGACCGTCGCGCGCAACCACGACTACCGCGACGCGCTCGTGATCTGGAACGACTCGGTGGCGAAATACCCGTCCAGCGCCCGGGCGCAGCACAACCTCGCGGTCGAGTTGCTCAACCGCGGCCGCGCCGCCGAGGCGGTGGACCACGCCGCGCGCTCGGCGTCACTTTCGCCCGGCTACGTCCCTGCACACTACACCAGGGGTCTGGCCCTGCTCGAACTCGGTCGCGCCGACGAGGCCGCCGCCCGCCTGCAAGCCGCCGTGAAACTTGGTCCCGCCCATGCCGACGCCCACCTCGCGCTCGGCAACGCCCTGGTGCGCGCCAACCGCCCGGCCGAGGCGGTTGCGTCTTTCCGCACCTCGCTCGAACTCAAGCCTGCCGCCGACGCGCACCACAACCTCGCCCTCGCCCTCGCCGCCCTCGGCCGGTCCGCCGAGGCCGAACAGGAGCTGCGGTCCGCCGTGACGGCCGATCCGGGTCTGGCGGCGGCGCGCCGCCGGCTCGGCCTGATGCTGGCGCAGTCGGGCCGCCTGCCCGAGGCCGGCGAACAGTTCCGCGTGCTCGCCGAGCTGCAACCCGACGATCCCGACGCCCGGGCCAACTACGGCAACGTGCTCCTGCTCACCGGACGCCCGGCCGACGCGATTCCGCAATACGAGGCCGCCCTCCGCCTGCGTCCCGGCGATCCGCGCCTTCAGGAAAACCTGCGCCTCGCGCGCGAGGCACTGGGCGGACGATAGCTCTTTGTGTGGGTCGGGGTTTACGCCCGACGAGTGCACATGTCGGGCTTTATGTCCGACACAAGGTGACTTCCGCGAACTGTCAGAGCCGGGTCCGGTTGCGGGGGTCTGGCCGGGGCCAAGCTTTGCTGCTTTCCGGCGTCCGGATTCTGGCTCAACCTCGCTCCGCCGCCCGGCCCCGCCCCAACCCCTCCTCCCCATGCGTTTCGGCAGCCTGCACTTTCTGGATATCCTTGTGGTCCTGGCCTATCTCGCGGCCGTCATCTGGATCGGCCGCCGCGCCGCCGCCGGCACGGGCAGTGAGGAGGGCTTCTTCCTCGCCGGCCGCAAGCTCGGCAAACTCTACCAGTTCTTCCTCAACTTCGGCAATGCCACCGAGCCGCAGGGCGCCGTCAGCACCGCCAGCTTCGTCTACCAGCAGGGCGCGCCGGGCGCGTGGCTCTCCTTCCAAACCGTCTTCATGAACCCCTACTTCTGGTTCATGAACGTTTGGTTCCGCCGCGTCCGCCTCACCACCGTCTCCGACCTCTTCGAGGACCGCTACGCCAGCAAGGGCCTCAGTCTCTTCTACGCCATCTTCCAGATCCTCGTGGCCTGCGTCTTCCTGGGCTTCGGCAACGTCACCGCCTACAAGATCGCCTCCTCCCTTGTCGTGAAGCAGGAGGTGCAATGGACCGCGGTCGAACGCGCCGCCGTCGAGGGCTACCGCGAGATGAAGGCCCTCGAAAAACAGGCCGCCCTCGCTCCGCTCGCGCCCGAGGTCCAGGTCAAGCTCGACACCCTGCGCGACCGCAACGCCCGCGGCGAGCTCCGCAGCTACATCACTCTCCTCAACGACCTGCTCTTCTACGGGGTCTTCACCCTTGTGGTCGGCACCTACATCGTGCTCGGCGGCATGGCCGCCGCCGCCCTCAACGAGGGCCTGCAGAGCGTGCTCATCATCGTCTTCTCCCTCCTGCTCATCCCCACCGGCCTGCACGCCATCGGCGGCTGGGGCGCCCTCGCGCAGAAGGTGCCGCGGGAGATGTTCAACCTCTTCGGCTCCGCCGGCGGCGCGCAGTTCACCGCCTGGAGCCTCGGGAGCATCCTGCTCGTCAGCATCGTCCAGAACGGCGGCCTCAGCCACAACATGGGCATCTGCGGCTCCGCCAAGAACGAGATGGCCGCCCGCTCCGGCGTCTCCGGCACCTACCTCAAGCGCCTCATGATCATCCTCTGGGCCTTCGCCGGCCTCATCGCCGTGGCGATGTTCGGTGTCGGCGGGCTCTCCGACCCCGACGCGGTCTGGGGCACGATGTCCAACCAGCTCCTCGGCACCGGCCTCGTCGGCCTCATGCTCGCCGGCGTGATCGCGGGCACCATGTCCACCCTCGCCGCCAAGGCCCTCGCCATCTCCTCGCTCTTCGTCCGCAACGTCTACCGCCAGATCTGGCCCGACATCACCCAGACCCAGGGCGTCTTCTACGCCCGTTGCACCATCGTGGTCGTGCTCATTCTCGGCACCGTCGCCGCCACGCTCATGGGCAGTTTCTACGACATCGTGAACATCGTGCTCACGGTCAACATTCCCTTCGGCGCGGCCGTCCTCCTGACCTATTGGTGGCGCCGCGTCACCGGACCAGCCGTCTGGGCCTGCGTCGTGCTCTCCACCCTCACCATCCTCGTCATCCCGTGGACGGCTTCGAAGTTCGACGCCTTGGCCCACAGCGCCGAGCTTGCCCAGCCCAGCACCAAACCCGGCACCGGCGTCTACTTCTCCAAGGTCGTCCACGCCGACCCCGCCGACCTGTCCAGCCCCTACATCGCCGCCCCCACCCGCACCAACCGCTTCAACTTCGAGGTCTGGCTGCTGGGCCAGGCCGGGGTCGACGTCGCCGCCATGACGCCGACACAGCGCTTCACGGCTCAGTTCTTCATCGACGGCCTCTTCCCCTTTGCCGTGCTGATCCTCGTCAGCCTCGTCACCAAACCCACCGATCCTGCGCGCGTGGCCTTATTCTACGGCAAGATGAAGACCCCCGTCGGCGACACGCCCGAGCTCGAGGCCGCCGCCATGGAGGAAACGGGCCGCAACCCGGGTCGTTTCGACGACACCAAGCTCTTCGGCCGCAACTCATGGTGGGAGTTCTGCCGCTGGGACAAGGCCGACACCATTGGCTTCATCGCCTGCTGCGCCCTCTCGGGTTCCATCGTCGGTCTGTTCCTCTTCCTGCTGAACCTGGGCAGCGGGGCGTGAATCAAATACAACTCCCGTTTCCGTCATCCTGAGCGGAGCGAAGGATCCAGCAGAAAAACCGCAAGCGGTCATGATCCTGGATCCTTCGCTCCGCTCAGGATGACGGACAAGACAAACTCCATGAACGTCGCGCGGCTATTTCTGTCGGTGGCCCTTGGCGTCGGCATTCTCTCCGCCCGCGAAACCGAAATCCGCCACCTCTCCGGCACCGGTCCGGAAAACGCCGTGCCCTGGGAATTTCTCTGCACCGGCGGACACAACAGCGGCACCTGGACCACCATCCCCGTGCCCTCGTGCTGGGAACAACAGGGCTTCGGCACCTACAACTACGGGGTCAACCACCGGTCCGGCCGCGACAAGCCCAACCCGCCGCCGCTCGCCGACGAGGAAGGCCACTACCGCCACACCTTCCGCGTGCCGGCCGAATGGCGCGACCGCGCCGTGCGCATCGTCTTCGACGGCGTGATGACCGACGCCGAGGTGCGCGTGAACGGAAAGTCGGCCGGACCGGTGCATCAGGGCTCGTTCTACCGCTTCCACCACGACATCACGGCGCTGCTCGATTTCGACGGCGACAACCGCCTCGAGGTCGTCGTCCGCAAGAAATCCGCCAACGAAAGCGTCAACCGCGCCGAGCGCATCGGCGACTACTGGATCTTCGGCGGCATCTTCCGCCCCGTCTGGCTCGAAGCCCGCCCGCGCGACGCCATCGAGTGGACCGGCATCGACGCCCGCGCCGACGGCAGGTTCACGGCCGACATCCACCTCGCCGCACCCGCGCCCGCCGCCGGACGCGTGACGGGCGTGCTGGTGGACCGCTACGACCGGGAGCTGGGCCCCGCGCTCACGGCCGCCGTGCCGGTCGGTGCCACGAAGGTGACGCTCACCAGCCGCTTCGAGAATCCCGCCCTCTGGACCGCCGAGGCCCCCAATTTGCACCGCATGAGGTTTACGTATGCTGTAGCCGGGGTCGCTGACCCCGGTGCCGGCAACACCCACACCCTCACCGAGCGCTTCGGCTTCCGCACCTTCGAGGTCCGCCCCAACGACGGCCTCTACCTCAATGGCACGAAGATCATCCTGAAGGGTGTCAACCGCCACTGCTTCAACCCCTACACCGGCCGCACCATTTCCCGCGCGCAGAGCTACGCCGACGCGCGCCTGATCAAGGAGATGAACATGAACGCCGTGCGGATGTCGCACTACCAGCCCGACAAGCATTTCCTCGAGGCCTGCGACGAGCTCGGCCTCTACGTGCTGGACGAGCTCGCCGGCTGGCAGGGCGCCTACGATACGCCCACCGGCACGCGGCTCATCGGCCAGCTCGTGCGGCGCGATGTGAACCACCCGAGCATCCTGTTTTGGGACAACGGCAACGAGGGCGGCTGGAACACCGAGGTGGACGGCGAGTTCGCGAAGTGGGACATCCAGCAGCGCCCCGTCCTGCACCCGTGGGCGAAGTTCAGCGAGGTGGACACCGACCACTACGAGCCGTGGGACTCGCACGTGAAGAAGAGCGCCGGCCCGATGATCTACCTGCCGACGGAGTTCCTGCACGGCCTCTACGACGGCGGCATCGGCGCCGGCCTGCGTGACCATTGGGACGAGATGATGAAGCACCCGACCGTGGCCGGCGGCTTCTTCTGGGTCTTCGCCGACGAGGGCATCGCCCGCGCCGACCAGAACGGCCGCATCGACAACGCCGGCAACCTCGCCCCCGACGGCATCGTCGGCCCCCGCGGCGAGAAGGAAGGCAGCTTCTACACCGTGAAGGAAATCTGGTCGCCGGTGCAGGTGGAGATGCGGGGGAATAACCACGAGGCCATGACCTTGAATCTGAAAAACGACTACGCCTTCACCAACCTCAAGGACTGCACATTCATCTGGAAGCATGTGCGCTTACTGGCAGCGGGCGAACCGGGAGAAGGAAAGGTCTTCACACAGGGCGCGCGTCAAGGACCGGACGTGCCCCCCGGCGGCACCGGGGAGCTGACCATCACTTTCGAGCACGAGGATCTTGATCGAAACAACCGGCTGTATGTTTCCGTGGTCGATCCAAAGGGCCGCGAAGTGATCACGGTTTCGGGATCAACCGGACTCCATGCGTTCCATTCGCCGCCCCAGCCCCGCGCGCATTGGGCTGCCATGATGCGCGTTCCGGTGGAGAGCCTGCCGCCCGATCCGGTGAAGAAAACGCCGCAGGTTGAGGAGACCACCGATGCCCTGATCGTGCAGGCGCGCGCGTCGCGTTTCACCTTCTCGAAGTCTACCGGACGTCTGGCCGCCGCCACGGTGGACGGTCGCGACTGGTCTTTCCTCAACGGCCCAAGCCTCCTGGCACTGAAACGATCGGACAGGACATTTCTTCCCGTGCGTCCGGAGCCGAAGCTCGTATCCGTCAAGCACAGCTTGAGCACGTTCTACGGGACCGCCGGCATCACGGCCACCTACGAGAATCCCCGGATAACCCTGCACTGGTTTGTCGATCTCGAGGGAAAGATAACCCTGCGTTATGAGATGAATGTTCAGGGTGAGCTCGACGTCCTCGGCCTCCGTTTTGACCTGCCCGACCACGTGCTGAAGTCCAAGCGCTGGCTGGGACACGGACCCTATCGCGTCTGGCGCAACCGGATGGAAGGCGGGCAATACGGCGTGCATGAGGTGGCCTTCAACGACGCCAAGCCCGGAGAGAGCTACGCCTACCCGGAGTTCAAGGGCTACTTTCGCGACTGGGAATGGATCACCTTGAAGACAGATGCCGGACAGCTGACCGTGTCCCACGAGAACAGCGAAGCATCCCCCTTCTTCGGCCTCGGCAAGCCGCGCGACGGCGTGAACGGCCTGCTCGACCTGCCCGATGCCGGCCTAAGCTTCCTGGAGATCATTCCCGCCATGCGGAACAAATTCCACACCACCGACCAGCTCGGCCCCCAGTCCGCGACACCGGTGGTGAAAGACAGCCATTCTGGAACAGTGATCTTCCGCTTCACGCCCCCGTGACCGTGCCCCGAGTCCTTTGTAACGTATTATATTACAAACCGGCTTGGATGCTGGGTGCGTGGCTGCTGGCTCTTCCGGCGTTGTCCGCCCAGGTGCCGTCGGCGCGGGAGTTGCGGCCGAACCTCGTGGACAACATCGAGCGGCCGCTGCGCTACACGCCGGACGGCGAGGATTTCGTCATCGTCAACGGCGGCGAGTTCTTCAACCGGCCGCTCTACGGCGGCAACACGGCCTTTCGCGTGGATGCCGGCGACCGGCCGGAGTTCGTCCTCTACCTGCCCGGCCGCGGCGGCAACCTGCGGCTCGGCCTGTGCCGAAAGGTGGAACGCGCTGACCCCAGCGCGTTGGCCTCGACCCAGCGCGTTGAGGTCAACGCGCTCCACCACGACGCCAAATGGCTGCACGACGCGGCGCACATCGAGGCGCGCTACCGCCCCGGCGGCATGCTCTACACGATCCGCGATCCGCTCCTCGGCGACGGCACGCTGCACCTCGTCGCCTACGCCACCACCGCGACCGAAGGTTTGATCCTGCGGATCGAAGCGAACGATATCCCCGCTGGCCTCAAACTCCTCTGGGTCTACGGTGGCGTCAACGGTCAGCGCGGCCGCCGCGACGGCGACATCGGCACCGAGAACGTGCCGATCAGCGAATGGTTCCAGCTCAAGCCGGAGTTCTGCGCGGGCAACCGCATCGAGCTGGGCAAGGACACTTTCACGCTCACCGCGAAACTCCCGCGCGACCAAACCGCCACGCTGCGCGGCCTCGTGCCCGCCGGTGCCACTCTGGGATTGGCTGATGCCAGCCAATGGAACGATTGCGCGAAGTTGTTTAGTGTAGGGGCGTCGCTTGACGACGCCCGCGGACGCGCACAAGGCGCGCCCCTCCAGGTCGTCACCGGTCGCGTCGTGCTCGCCGCCGGCGGGCCGCTCTTCCTCGCCATCCAACGCACCGACGCCCCCGCCGTCGCCACCGAACTCGACACCTACCGCGCCGTGCAGGTGGAGCGCGCTGACCCCAGCGCGCTTGGGGCAGAAGAACGCGCTGAGGTCAGCGCGTTCCACCCTCAAGACCTCCCTGCGCTTTTCGCCGCGACCGAGGCCCACTTCGCCAAACTCCGCGGCCAGCTCAAGGTCGAGACCCCCGATCCCTACCTCAACGCCGCCATCGGCGCGCTGAACGTCGCCGCCGACGCCGTGTGGGACGAACCGCAGGGCGCCGTGATGCACGGGGCCATCGCCTGGCGTTCCAAACTCCTCGGCTGGCGCGGTCCCTACGCCATGGATGCCCTCGGCTGGCACGACCGCGCCCGCCGGCACCTCGCCTACTGGGCCACGCGCCAGAACACCGACCCGATTCCCGAAAGCTTTCCGCCGCCCGAGCCCGAGACCAACCTCGCCCGCAGCCGGCGCGCCCTGCACAGCAACGGCAATCTGTCGGCCAGCCACTACGACATGAACCTCGTCTATATCGACGCGCTGTTCCGTCACCTCCTGTGGACGGGCGACCTCGCCTTCGCGCGCGAGGTTTGGCCCGTGATCGAGCGCCACCTCGCGTGGGAACGCCGCCTGTTCCGCCGTGAATTCACGACCAAGACCGGCGAAAAGCTCCCGCTCTACGAAGCCTACGCCGCCATCTGGGCCAGCGACGACCTGCAATACCACGGCGGTGGCACCGCCCACGCCTCCGCCTACAACACCTGGCACAACCGGATGGCTGGGCGCGTAGCCTCACTCCTCGGCCACGATCCCGCGCCGTTTGACCGCGAAGCCGACCTCATCGCCCGAGGCATGCGCGAGCTGCTGTGGACCGGCACGCACTTTGCCGAGTTCAAAGACCTGCTCGGCCGCCAGCTTATGCATCCGAGCGCAGGGCTCTGGACCTTCTACCACACGCTGGACGCCGGGATTCCGAACTCCGAGGAGGCCGCGTTGATGGTCGGTCGGCTGCCTCCCACAATTCCCGTGCGCGGTCCCGGTGTGCCGACCGACCGCGCCTACGCCATGCACGCTTCGACCGACTGGCTGCCCTACACCTGGTCGCTCAACAATGTCGT
>JAUPWC010000153.1 GCA_030916665.1 Verrucomicrobiota bacterium | reverse complement strand
GCCGAAAAGACCAAGCTCCGCGGCCGCGGCCAGACGCTGCCCGACGGCGCGTGGCTCGGCAAAGACGGCGTATCGCCGGCTTTTCTCACGGAACTCAACCGCCAGTTCGTCTCGCACGACCTCGTGAAACTGCGTTTCACCGGCGGCCAGGACCGCCACGAACGCGCCGCGCTGTGCGACCAGATCGCCGCCGCGGCGGCGTGCCTCTGCGTCGGAGCCGTCGGCCACACCGCGCTGTTCTGGCGCCCGCGCGCGGAATCAGCGCCAGCTCAGCCCTGAGCCCTTGCCTTGCGCACCGGCGCCAGCACTTGCTCGAACAAGAGCAGCAGGGCTTCAGCCGAACTGGGCTTGGCCAGGAAATGGTCCAGCCCGGCGATGGGGCTGCGGGTGGCGCTGACATAAGGCTCATGCCCGCTCGTGCCGATGACGAGCACGTCGGGATTGATCCGTCGCAGCGCCACGGCGAGCGCCATGCCGTTCATGACGGGCATCATGAGGTCAGTCAGCACGAGGGCGACATCCTGCCGGTTGGCCGAGTAAAGCGCGAGGGCCTGCACTCCATCGACGGCCGTGAGCACACGATAGCCGAAGGCCTCGAGTGTGTTCCGGGTGATCCCGAGGACGTTGGTGTCATCATCCACGACCAGCACCTGTTCACCGTGTCCCCGGGGCAATTCGCGCACCTCCACCGCGGGGGTCACCTGCGCGGGAACATCCCTCCGCGCGGGGAGATGCAGCCGGAACGTGCTGCCCCGCCCAAGCTCGCTTTGCACGGTGAGAAAACCGCCGTGACTGCGCGCGATGCCAAGGCTCGTGGATAGCCCGAGACCGGCGCCCTTGCCCGCCTCCTTGGTGGTGAAGAACGGATCGAAAATGCGATTGAGGTTCTCACCCGAGATGCCGCAGCCGGAGTCGGTGACCTCAAGCACCACATGGCGTCCGGGAGCGGCTCCCTGCGGCAGAGCGACAGCGTCCGCCGTCAATTCGGCATTGCTCACCCCCAGGGAAAGGAGGCCGCCACCGGGCATGGCATCGCGGGCATTCAGGCACAGATGGAGCAGCACCTGATGGAGTTGCGAAGGGTCCCCGAGCACCGTCCCGAGCTCCTTGGCGATCCGCACCTCCAAAGTGATTTCGCGCGGGAAGGAGTGACGCACCACGGCCTCGATCTCGCGCATCACCAAGGCGGGATTGACCACCACGCGCTCACCGGCAACCCCACGGGCAAAGGAAAGCACCTGCCGCAGCAGCTCCGCGCCACGACGGGCGCTGCGCTCCATCGTGTCGAGCACCCGGACGGTGCCTTCGTCCACCGGCCCAAGCTTGAGCAATCCCACGCCCATCAACACCGGGGTCAGCTGGTTGTTGAGATCGTGGGCGATGCCGCCGGCCAAAGTGCCGATGCTTTCCAGCCGCTGGTTGCGGATGGTCTGCTGGTCCCGTTGCCGGCGCGCGGCGATCTCCGTCCGCAACGCCTGGTTTGCCTGTTCCAGAATGCGCAGCCGCTCCTCCAATTGGTGGAGACGGATTTCATCGTAAGCCTTGTGCAAGCCGGCCTCAGGGCGTCGCGATTGAAGTGGCGCGTCCACTTGAAGCCCGGAGGGCACTTCGCGCAAACGGGCCAGCAATGTCGCGGGGCCCGCCAGGCCCGGCAGAAACGCGTCGGCCCCCAGACTGAGCACGTAGGGCTCGTCCTCGGGCCCGACGGGCGCGGCGGTATAAACGACAAAGGGCAGCCGGCCCAGCTGGGGGTCATCCTTCCATTGCCGCAGCAAGGCATGCCCCTCCATGAGGGAAAGCAAGAGATCCGCCACCACGACATCCGGCGGCGAGGCTCGGGCATGGGCCAGAGCCTCGACCCCGTGGCGAACCCGCGTCACAATCAGGCCATCACCCTCCAGCAACGCCTGCAGGTTTCCGACACGCTCCTTCCTGTCGCCGACCAGCAGGACACGGCGCAGGGTGAGGCGGGACTGGGCGGAGGACGGCATGGGATACGGGCCAAGACCGGTGCCGCCACCCACTCGCCGGCGACAACGTTCTCGACCCGGGGCAACGTGACAAAACCTGCGGGTTTGGGCGAGGCGTTTCCGCCGCGCCCAAATCTTTCCCGGCGCTGGGCCGTCAGGGACCGGACGGCAGGTTGCCGCTCAGCCGTCCGTCACCCGGAACTTGATCGTGATCTGCGTGCGGGTGTTGACAGGCCGGCCGCCGCGTTGGCCGGGTTTGAACTTCCATTTCAGCACACCGGTGATCGCCGCCTCCTCGAAACGCCGGGCCGGGCTCGCGATGGCACGCGGCATGAGGACCTCACCCTTCGTGTTGATGATGAACTCGAGCGTGACGTCGGCCTCGACGAAGGTGCTGCGCAGCTCCGCGGGGAACTGCGGGGCGGGCTGGAAGAGGGCCTGCGGCTGGCGGTCAAGCTGGGAGACGTCGAAGATCTTGCCGATCTTCTCGGCCTGGGCGCTGCCGCGCGCGATGTTCACGGGGATCGCGGACATGCGGACCGCGTTGGGATCGACGGTGATCGCCGGCGTGAAGTCGAGCGGCTGCACGAAGGCGCTCACCGGCACGATGGTCGGGATGTCGGCCAGCATCGGCACCGCGATGGCCGGAGTCTCGTTCGCCTCGCCGTCGTCGAGCGACTCGATCGGCTCCTCCTCGTCGTCCTTCAGGTCGGGCATGACCATCTGGATTAACGGCCCGTCGTCCACCAGCACGGCCTTCGGGGGCGGCGGCCGGTGGTTGAAGCCGAGCAGCGCGAAGACGTGAAGTCCGACCGAGGCGAACACCGCCGCCACGACCACCCATCGGGAGCGGTCCAAGGTCTGGTATTTCCACAGACCGGGTTGGTCGGCGATCGCACGACGGCGACCAGCGAGGTATTCGATGGGGTGGGCGGGCTGGGGGTGACGTGTCCAACCCTCAATGGCGTGGGACATCTTGGGCATGCCCATAACATACGGCACCGTGTCAAATTTGCCTTCGCATCCGTTGCCTTAAGTGCCGCACAGCTTGCGGCTTGAGGCCGGGCGGGGACCGCAAAGTCAGCGTTGCCCCGGCCCGGCCGGCCCTGCCAGCCTGCCCGCGTGACCCTCGAACAGCTCGGCTGGAACGACCGCTTTGCCGCCGCCTTTGCCCCGCACGCCACGGCGGGCTGCGTGCCCGCGCGCGTCACGCTCGAGCTGAAGGGTTTCTTCGAGGTCACCGGGGCGGAGGGCGCGCGCCTCGGCGAATGCGCGGGCAAATTCGCGCGCGACCACCGCGCCGCCGCCGACTACCCCGCCATCGGCGACTGGGTCGCGGTCACCCCGCAGCCGGGCGACGAGACCCGCGCGATCATCCACGCCGTGCTGCCGCGCCGCACGAAGTTTTCCCGCAAGGCCGCCGGCGAACACTCCATCGAGCAGGTCGTGGCCGCCAACGTCGATACCGTGTTCCTCGTCGCCGGTCTCGACGGCAACTACAACCTCCACCGCATGGAACGCTACCTCGCCGCCGCCTGGGCCAGCGGCGCGGAACCGGTCATCCTTCTCAACAAGGCCGATCTCAACGACGACACCGCCGCCCTGCTCGCCGAACTTGGGATCACCGGCCGCGGCGTGCCGGTCCATGTCGTCAGCGCGCAGACCCGCCGCGGCCTCAAGGCCCTCGCCCCGTGGGTCCAACCCGGGCGCACCATCGCCTTGCTCGGTTCGTCCGGCGTCGGCAAATCCACCCTCATCAACCGCCTTGTCGGCGAACGCCTGCAGGACACCCAGGAAGTGCGCGAGGCCGACAACAAGGGCCGCCACACCACGACGCAGCGCGAACTCATCGTCGCGCCGTCGGGCGTCATCGTGATCGACACCCCGGGCATGCGCGAACTCCAGCCCTGGGACGCCGCCGCCAGCATCGACGCGGCCTTCGGCGACGTCACGTCCGTCACCGTCCGGTGCAAATTCCGCGACTGCGCGCACGGCGCCGAGCCCGGCTGCGCGGTGCAGGCCGCCCTGGCCGACGGCTCGCTCGACCCCGCGCGCTGGACCGCCTGGCAGCGCCTGCAACGCGCCGCCGCTTACGAAGTGCGCCGCGTGAATCCCGAGGCCCGCCAGCTGCAGAAGAAGGACCTCAAGAAAATCACCAAGCAGCTGCGCCAGCGCGTGCATGAGAAGACGGGCGAGGAGTAGCGTTGGAGCCCGCTCAGAGCGCCGGCTGTTTTCCTTGCAGGGGCGTGGCTCGTCCACCCCCTCGGGCGCGCACAAGGCGCGCCCCTGCACCTGGAACGCGATCTTGCCGCCCCACCCCGCCATTGACCCGCCCGCGCATCGGCGCACACTGCGCCATCATGTTCACCATCCTCGGAGCCGACGGAAAAGAATACGGGCCGGTCACCGCCACCAAGATTGCTGAATGGATCGCCGGCGGCCGCGCGAATCTCGCCACCAAGGCCCGGCGCGCCGGTGACGCCGAGTGGCAGACGCTGGGCGATTTCGTGGAGTTCAATCCTGCCGCAACGCCTCCGCCCCTGGCGGCCGAGACTCCGGTCGCGACCGCCGCCCCGGCGGTGACCATTCCCGCCGCAGACGAGCCCGAACTCGCCGACCGCGGCGTGCGGCTGGGCGCCTTCCTGATTGATTACCTGCTCAGCGTGATCGTCGCGGTGCCGGGCTTCCTCATCCTCGGTCCGGCATTCTTCAGCGTGTTTCTCTCCGCGATGCGCGGACAGGAGCCCGATTTCAGCGCGCTTCAGGCCGGCACGCTGCTCATGGGCCTTGCGGTGCTGGCCCTCGGCGGCCTCACGCTGCTGGTCATTCAGATCGTCATGCTCAGCACGCGCGGCCAGACCATCGGCAAACGCATGCTCGGCATCCGCGTCGTGCGCTACCCCGAAGGCAGCCAGGCCGGTTTCGTGCATGGCTGGCTGCTGCGCAACCTGGTGCCCGGCATCATCCAGATGCTGCCGTGGATCGGCTTCGCCTTCTGGATCGCCGATGCCTGCTTCATCTTTTCGCAAGAGCGCCGCTGCTTGCACGATCTCATCGCCGGCACGAAGGTGGTTAAGGTGGCGAAACCCTGAACCGGTTCACTTCGCCGCGCGTCCACCCCTGCCCAGCAACGCGTCCAGCGAAAGTTTCCCCGGGCCGAAGGCCAGCACGAGGAGCGACGCCAGCAGAAACAGGAACGGTGCGGCGCCGGCGAATTGATCGGGATCGGTGAAAATCGCCTGGAGCGCGTCGCGATCCGCCGTCCCGTAGGCCACGAGCATGGTGAAGATCAGCGGCACCGCCGCCGGACGCGCGAACAGCCCGAGCGCGAGCAGGATGCCGCCGACACACTCCGTGCCACCGGCCAGGATCGCGTTCAGCTTGGGCAGCGGGATGTCGAGCGAGGCGAAGAAGCCCGCGGTGCGGTCGAGGTTCATGAGCTTGCCCCAGCCGGTCTGGGCAAACTGCCAGCCCCAGAAAAGGCGGATGGCGAGGAGCAGCGGCGATTGCAGCAACGCGGCGACGGAATCGAGCTTGGCGAGCAGGAGGCGGACTTGCATGGCCGTGGGAGGAACCGGCCGGACGATTATTCCCGACGGCAGAACCACCCCAGCTGCATCCAGGTGCAGAACCAGCTCTGGACCTTGCCGGCCCACTCGAGCTGCTTCGATTTCGCGCGCGGGAGACCGGCGGCGAGGGCCTGCGCCAGCGGTTTGCCCGCGCGGATGGCGAGCAGCACCTTGCACGCGGCGGGTTCGAGGCGTTTGAAGTAGATCCGTCCGTCCATGCGGTGCACGGCGACCGCGCACTTTTCGCGTCTCGGCAGCGGCACCTTGCTGGCCTTGGACGTGCGCACGCGTGTCGGGGCGTTGCTGGCGTCGCCGCGCAGGAGCGCTTCGCGTTTTTTGATGGCGATGAGGAAGTCGTCCACCGGGTAATCGAGCTGGAGAAGCTGGAGATAAGGCTGAAGCGCGAGCCGAACCTTGGCCGGATTGATGCCGGCGAGGTCCTCGACCCGGAAGAGCGGCTTGGCCCCGCCGTCGTAAACCTCCACCTGCGCCCACTCGAAGCGGACGAGATCGAGGCAGAGCGCGGTGTGCGGCCTGGTCCACTTGGGTTCCTCGCGCAGAAATTTCTCCAGCCGCGACGGCAGGTTGCGGAGCGTGAAGGAGCGGGAGGGATATTTCTGCAGGTAGGCCTCGGCCATCCGCATAAACTTTGCGTCGCCGAGCACGGCGCGCAGGCCCGGGCAATCCTCGTAGAGGCTGTCGAGCACCCGGAACCAATACATGCGGTTGTAGATCTCGAGGCGCTCGAAGGACGTGAGCCGGTCGTTGGGCTTCGCGATCTCCGCGGCGGCCGCGGCGGTCGAACGGCCGTCGCGCGTGCGCGGCTTCATGCGGTTGGCCGCCGTGAGCGGCTGCGACACGAGGCCCCACATCGCGCGCTGCAGCGCGGCGAGCGCACGCGTGGAGTCAACGCGCGCGGGGGCCTTTGTGACCGCAGCCTTCGAGTCTTTCGATTTAGCAGCCATATCAGCAGCCTGTCATCCTGAGCGGAGCGAAGGATCCAGCAGCATGCACGCTGGCGAACGCCATTCTGGATTCTTCGCTCCGCTCAGAATGACAGGTAATGGAAATGCCTTGGTTCTCCACGGCGTCAACGCACGCGAACGCGGCTGGTTTTCTTCGGCGCGGGGATTTTCGCTTCACGCGCTTCCGTAATGAACTGGTTGGCCTTGAGGGCCTCGTCGTGGACTTCCTGAAAAGAGGGGATCTTGTCGTCCCACTCGAGCAGCGTGGCGGTCACGCCGCAGAGTTTGATGGCGTGGGCGTAAAGCTTCCACACGGGATCGAGCACGGGATGGTCGTGCGTATCGAGAATGTATTTCTCAAACTTCGTGTGCCCGGCGATGTGCATCTGTGCGACGCGATGGTGCGGGACGTTGTTGACGTAGTCGTAGGGGTCGAAGCCGTGGTTCTTCGATGAGACGTAGATATTGTTCACGTCGAGCAGGATTCCGCAGTCGGCCAGTTCGACGACCTCGGCGAGAAACTCCCACTCGGTCATCTCGGAGACATGGAACTCGGTGTAGGAACTGACATTCTCGACCGCGATGGGCAGCTCGAGGTAGTCGCGCACCATGCGGATTTTCTCCGCCGTGCGTTTTGCCGCCGCAAAGGTGTAGGGCATCGGCAGCAGATCGTGCGAATAAGTGCCGTCCACGCTGCCCCAGCAGAGGTGGTCGGAGAGCCACGGTGTCTTCGTGCGCTTCGTGAGGGCCTTGAGCTTCTTCAGGTGCGCGCGATCAGGATCGTCGGCCGAGCCAAAGTAGAGCGACACGCCGTGCTGGACGACACGGTATTGCGCGAGGATGCGATCGAGCACCTCAAGCGGCCGTCCGCCGTCCACCATAAAAGTCTCCGAGATGATTTCGAACCAGTCCACCGTCGGCTTCTCCGACAGGATGTGGTCGTAGTGCGGCACGCGCAGCCCGAGGCCGATGCCGTAGTCGGTGAAGCCGTTGTAAGGATTGGCGGGCATGAACAGGAAAGGCGGGAGAATTGTAGCGGCGGTCTATGACCGCCGTCGAGTTTCTGACAGGCTGATTGTCGGGCGGGGTCTCCGAACCCCGCCCTACAACAAACAGAGACCGGGCGTCGGACGCGATCTCCGGGAAGCGGGCGCGAAATCGTGCCAGCCGCGCGCTCAGCCCTTCTTGTCGGCCGCCTTGCAGCCATCCTTGCTCTTGCAGGCTTCCTTCGCCTTGCAGGTGTCCTTGCCGTCGGCGGACTTGCAGGTGTCCTTGCCCTTGCAGCCGTCCTTCGCCTTGCAAGCCTCCTTGCCCTCCTTGGCTTTGCAACCGTCCTTACCCTTGCAGGCTTCCTTGTCCTTCTTGGCCTTGCAGCCGTCTTTTCCCTTGCAGGCATCCTTGGCCTTTTCGCCGGCGGGGGCGGCGCTGCCGGATTCGGCGGCATGGGCTTTGACGGCGAGCGAACCGGCGTAGAGGCCGGCGATGGCGGCCGCGGTGATGATGAGTCGCGTGGACTTGTTCATGGGGATCATGGATTGGGTTTGGGTTTCAAGGCCACCGCGACGGCACCATGCCAACGGGCGGCAAGAAAGGATTGGACTAATCAGAGCGCGGAAGGTGCGGAGGTATTCCCGTAATTTGCGCCCGAGGCGTTGATCCGGACGCCAAATCAAAAAAGCTCAGATGATCCGGTCCACCAGCGACGCGCCGCGGGTGAAGGCCTCAAGATTCGCCAGGAAGTGCCGCGCGAGGTTTTCGTCCTGATCGCGGGTGCCGCCGCCGATGTGGCAGGTGATGAAACAATTTTTCGCGGCCCAGAGCGGATGCGCCGGGGGCAGCGGCTCGGGGTCCATCACGTCGAGATAGGCGGCGCCGAGGTGCCCCGATTCGAGCGCCGCCATCAGCGCCGCCTGATCCACCGTGGTGCCTCGCCCGATGTTGTAGAAACGCGCGCCCGGTTTCATCTGCGCGAAGCACTCGGCGGTCATCCAGCCGGTCGTGGCCGGCGAATCGGGCAGGATGTTCACCACATGGTCGGCCGCGGCCAGCGCCGCGGGCAAGCCGGCTTCGCCCACGACGGGCACGCCCTCGTCGCCGCGCGGGTTGCGGCGGTAGGCGGACACCTTCGTGCCGAAAGGCTTGAGCAATTCCGCCAGCCGCCGGCCGATGCTGCCGTAGCCGAGCAACAGCACGGAGCGACGTGTGAGCGTGCCGTTGGTGAAGCGGTCGTCCAGGTAGCGCCACTCGCGCGGACCCTGCTGGTTGCGGAACTGCACGAGCAGGTTGCGCTCAAGCGCCAGCATCTGTCCGAGCACATGCTGCGCGCAGGGATCGGCGAAAACCTGCGAGGCGTTGGTCACCGGCATGCCGCGGGCTTGCATCGCGGCACGAAAGTCGGAGCGGTCGTAGCGCGTGTAGCCGGCCGAGCTGAGCTCCACGAACTTCAGGCGCGGACACGCCATGGTCTGCGCCACATCGGGCTGGCCGAAGGCCACGTCGGCCTCCGCGAGCGTGGGGTCGTCGGCCCCGGCGGCCAGCACCATGGGCGAGGCCTTGGGCGACACGATCAGCCGGTGGCCGGCGGCGTGCAGCTGGGACTCGAAAACCGGCAGCGCTTCGGGACGAAAAACGTGGTTGGTCCAGACGGTCAGGCTCATGCCCCTCATCCCGGCAAGGCGCCGCAGGTCCGGCAAGCGCAAGTTGCACAAAAAGCCATGCACCTCCTTGCCATCGGCGGCCGGAACCCTACCGTCTCACACGCATGTTGCCCCGCCATTCCCGCTACGCGGCCAGCGCCCTCGCTGTCCTTACGTCCATTCTTGCGCTCACCGCCGCCGAAAACACTGGCCCCGCCGTCGCCCGCGGCAAGCTGAGCGACGACGAACGCCTCACCACCGCGGTGATCGACCCGGCCTCCGATGAGGGCCGCGCCGCCCTCGGGCGCATGAAACTCCCCGCCGGCCTCACCGCCCACCTCTGGGCCGCCGAGCCCATGCTGGCCAATCCCGTGGCCTTCGCGCTCGACGAGCAGGGCCGCATCTTCGTGTCCGAGACCTACCGCTACGGCTCCAGCACGCTGGATATCCGCGGCTACATGTGGATGCTCGAGGACGACCTCGCCAACCGCGACCAAAAGGACTGGCTCGCCTCCATCGAGCGCAACTTCGGCAAGGAAGGAGTGAAGGAACTCTCCAAGGAGTCGGAGCGCGTGCGCCTCCTCGAGGACACCGACGGTGACGGCAAGGCCGACAAGTCCTCGGTATACGCCGAGGATTTCCGCGGCCCGCTGGACGGCGTGGCTTCCGGCGTGCTGCCCTACCGCGGCGACGTCTGGTTCACCAACATCCCCTCGCTCTGGAAACTCACCGGCAAAGACCGGGCCGAGAAGCGGGAGGAAGTGCTGCGTGGATTCGGCGTGCGCTTCAACTACACCGGCCACGATCTCCACGGCCTGACCCTCGGGCCCGACGGCCGCATCTATTTCTCCATCGGCGACCGCGGCAGCGCCGTGACCAACAAGGAGGGCGCCACCATCCACGTGCCCGACACCGGCGCGGTGTTCCGCTGC
>JAUPWC010000152.1 GCA_030916665.1 Verrucomicrobiota bacterium | reverse complement strand
GGCGGGCGGCGGGGGTGGACGGTTCGGGGGCGGGAATCACGGTCAGTTCGTCGATCTTGGTTTCGCCCTCGCCTGCGACTATCAGGCGAATGTGATTGGCCCCGCTTTGCAGGGTTTGCACCGAGGAGGTTGTCATCCAGGATTTTTGATTTTGACTGGTCGCCGGCGTCTCCAACAGAAGAGGTTTCTGTCCGTTGACGGACAGCGTGACCCGACCGCGGTTCGTTGCCGAAGAGTAACGCACGATCAACCGGTAAGGTGCCGCGGTCCCGTCGTTTTCCTGATACCATTCCACCCAGCCGCCGCGGCCGGTGAAGTCGAGATAGCCGGCTCCATTGAATCCGGTATCATCGTGGACAATGAGCGCCCCCTCAAACCGGGTCGTCTCGGCCTGATCACCGAGCACCGGGGGCGAAACCGCCTCTCCGCCGGATCCCCAATACAGACCTTCATCAGCACCAAATCGTTCGGCCAGCCGCATGAGGGGTCTCCCGTCCGCAAGCACCAAGGCCCGCACCGTGGCGCCGGGGGAGACGCGGAACGGGCCCATGTAAACGCGGCTTTCCCTCGTCGGTTCGCCGCCGTCGAGCGTGTAGTGAATCTCAAATTCTCCAGTTGCTGCCACCCCGGAGCGGAGATTCACCCGGCGCACATCAATGCAGACCTGATCGCTCGTGAGCTGGCGCTTCTCACCGCAGATCGCCCCGACGACGACCGACCCTTCATCCGGGTGTGGGGGGAGTTCCAGAAAGGCCCGTGTCAGCCCGAAAAACATCCGGCGCGAGTCGCCGGCGAGGTTCGACTCGGTGTCCACCGGGTCGCCATTTTCGAGAGACAAAATCCGGGCGGAGCCGTCCGCGTGAAAACCGACACGATTCTCCCCATAAGGATAGAATGTTCCGTCCAGGTCGGTGGATGCGACGGTGACAATGGCAACATCCCTGCCCTTCCCCTCCGCGGACAGGTGCTCTGTAGTGACTTGTAACTGGCGGGGGGCCGTGGCGGTGCGTTGGACGGTGCGGGCGACCTCGCGGCCGCCGCGGTAGGCGACCGCTTCGAGCGCGCCCGGAGCCCACGGCACGAGCCACTCACATTGCAGCTGATCCCATTCCCGCCCCGGACGACGTCGGCCCTGCGAACGGCCGTTGAGCAGCAGTTCCACCTCCTCAGCGTTCGTATAGGCCCAAACCGGGACCGGCGTGCCCGGCTCCATGCGCGGATGCGTCCAGTGCGGCAACAGATGCACCATCGGCGCGCTGGTCCATTGGCTTTGATAGAAATAATAAAGGTCCTTGGGGAAGCCCGCCAGGTCAATGGCCCCGCCCATGAAGGCCCGGAAGGGCCAGCCGCCGTGGACATAACCGGCCTCGCCCAGTTTGTCCCAGCCGGTCCACCGGAAATGCCCGGTGAACCACGGCTGGTCACGCATGAGGGTCCAGTTCTGGCGCGCCGTGATCCGGACCATGGCGTTGTCGTAAGATGAATTGAAGATCTGCTTCGGGTTGGGCCGGTCTTTCGGCGCGATCCAATCGTAATTGAATATTTCCGTCGGGGTCAGGTCGGGCAGCGGAAACGGATCCTGATTTTTGTTGGGGAACCCGTCGCGATACCAGGTGCGGGTGCGGTAGTATCCGCGCACCTGCCAGGTGTGAGGCGCCTCGGTGGCGACAAAGGGCTTGGCCGGGCGCGCCTCGCTGAAGAATGCCTGCCGTTCGCTGTGCCCATTCACGCCGAAAACATCCATGTGCTCCGACCCGGAGTGGCCGGAAGTCACCGGCCTGGTGGGATCCATCTCATGGCATAACCGCACCAAGGCCGCAGCCTCCGGGCCCTTGGTCTCGTTGCCCACACTCCAGATGACAATTGAAGGATGGTTGCGATCACGGCGCAGCCAGTCGCGGAGGTCGCGCTGCCACCATTCCGGGAAAGCCTGCTGGCCGTAATCCTGCGGCGCTTTTTGCCGCCACCCGTCGAAGATTTCATCCATGACGAGGATGCCGAGTTCATCGCACAGTTCATAAAAACGCGGCACCTGGGGATTATGGGCGGTTCGCACCGCATTGCAGCCCATATCCTTCAGGAGTTTGAGCTTCCAGCGGATCAGCGCATCCGGCCAGGCCGCGCCCACCGGGCCGCCCTCGAGGTGCTCGGCCACGCCAAGGAGTTTCACGTTGCGGCCGTTCAGCCAGAAACCAGTCGCCGTGTCCCACTTGATTTCCCGCAATCCAAAACTCGTCCGCGCCGTATCGGTCACCTCACCGTCCACCCTGATCTCGGTAACCGCGGTATAAAGAACAGGCGTGTCGATATCCCACCGCTGCGGTGCGGGCACCCGGAACACCCCGGTTTCCTTGGCCTCGCTCGCGGCGGCCAGTGCAAAGGTTCGTTCGCTGCTGGCGACTTCCTTGCCGGAAGGGTCCAGCACGGTCGTGCGCAGTTTGACCGGGGCATCGGCGCCACCCGCGTTGGCCACTTCGGTTGTTATCTCCACGGTGGCGCTGTCGGCGGCAAGGCTTGAGGCGACAACCTGCACGCCTGAAGGCATGACATGCACGTCACCGGTCGAAACCAGGCGCACGGGCGCATAGAGGCCGCACCCATGATACCAGCGGGCACTGGGCTCCCGGGAATTATCGAGTCGGACGGCCAGCACGTTGCGGCCAGGCCGCAGATAAGGTGTCAAATCATAACCAAAACTGATGTAACCGTAGGGCCGTTGGCCGAGGTGGTGGCCGTTCACCCTGACCTCACTGTTCATATAGGCTCCATCAAACTCGATCCGCAGACGACGACCGCTCGATTCTTCAGGAACATCGAAAGCCCGGCGATACCAACCGCTGCCGCCAGGCCGGTAGCCTCCCTTCTCCCCCTGCGCGGCGTCCGGCGAATAGGGCCCCTCCATCGCCCAGTCATGTGGAAGATCGATTTTCCGCCATGGGGTGTCGTCCCAAGCGATCGCTTCGGCGCCGACGTGCTCGCCCAGAGCGAAACGCCAGCCATCGTTCAGGGATTGAATGGTGCGCTCCGCCCGAACAGGGCCGGTTGCGACCACAAGCGCGCCAAACCAAATGATGCATCGGATAATATTCATATAGAAAATAGGGTTGTGCTACGCCGCTGACAGGAATCAGGGCGCGACCGAGGTGGAACGTAGAGTATGAACCAAAGCGTCGTCGGCCACGGGCTGGTGAGTGAGGCCCGGGCCGCTCCATGCGAGCCGCAGCGCCGGAACGCGGCCTTCGGCGTGAATGGCCGAGAGCCGGAAAGGATGCAGTCCGGCCTGAAGCCTGATCACCGCGGTTTTTTCCGTGCCGGGCGCGTAACCGAAATCGGCGTCAATGACCGTGGCCCCGTGCAGGCGGAGGACCGCGCCGGTGTCGGCCGTGAGATAAAAGGTGTATTCGCCGTCCGCGGGCACCAGCAGGTTGCCGGTGAAGCACAGGCCCGGAGCACCGGCGGACATGACGCCGGCCGGATCCAGCCGCAATACCGTGCCGGAAGCGATCGGCGTCAAGGTCTCGTAATCAGGCACCCAGGGGAACGGTCCGGCGTAGGCGCGCCATTCAACCCCGGCGACGGTGGCGGCAGGCGCGAGGGCGGGCACGAGCGACGTTTCGTAAGGACGTGGCGCGCTGGGATTGGGCCGGCGTAGCCGCAGGGCCACCGCTTGCATGAAATGCTGGGTCGCCGCGTAGGCCCGTTCGCCGGCGAGGTTCGTCGTCTCCTTCGGATCGGTGACGACATTGTAGATTTCAAAATCGTCCCGGGCTGACTTCACGTCGTAGCGCACGCCCATGAGGTCGCCCAGACGGATCGCCTGCATCTGGCCGCGCAGGCGGTTGCGCCGGCCGTGTGCGAACGTCGGATAGTCAGGCGTGCGACCGGCAATGTTATACTCGAAATACAACGGACCGCGTTCCCGCATCTGGCCCCGGCCGGTCAGGGCCGGCAGCAGGGATATTCCGTCCGTGCGAGCGGGCGCGGGCAAACCGGCGAGGGCGGCAACGGTGGGCAGCCAATCCCATTGTGCGCTCGGCCGGGCGTCCACCTTTCCGGCCGGAATGTGACCGGGCCAGCGCGCGATGGCCGGTATACGCAAGCCTCCCTCCCACATATCGCGCTTGATGCCATCAAAGGGGCCAAAGCTGGCAAAGAATTCCGGGCTGAACTCCTCCAATAGGTAGGACTCATTCGAGGCCCCATTGTCGGAAGTGAAGACCACCAGGGTGCGATCGTCGATGTGCAGATCCTGCAGGAGCCGGAACAGGTCGCCGACGCAGTCGTCCAGACGGCGGATCGAGGTGGCATAGCGTTTGTCGATGTCTCTCCATGCCAGGGCCGGGGTGGCGGGGTCATGGTCGTGGTCATATTCCGCCGCCGCGTAATCCGGGTGAACCCAGGAGTCGATGGGTCCGGACGCCGTGTTGATGCTGTGCCCGGGAGTGCCGAGCCATTGCAGCCCGCCCTTCAGTCCGCCGCCGGCGGGATAGGCCTGGGTCGGCAGTTCGATGGCGGCGTGCGGGGTATCGTAGGCCAGATAGAGAAAGAACGGTCGGGCGGGCGCGACGGCCGTGTGGTCGGTGATGAATTTCTTCGCGCGCGCTGTGAAGAGGTCCGCGGTGTAGCATCGGTCGAGCCCGGCCGTGACGTTCGCGCGGTTGTCCCACACGCTCACCGGCCCGCGGGCCTTCGCCTTCTCCGCGAAATACGGCGCCTCCTTCGGGTAGTGCTCGTGGCCGTCCACATGGCGGAGCAGGCCGTAGAAGGAATCGAAGCCGCGGTTAAGCGGATGCGCGGGCGCATCCGCGTGCGCCCCATCGGTGGAATTGTTGGGCTGCCCGTGCAGGCCCCATTTGCCGATGGCGGCGGTGGCATAGCTGGCGCGGTGCAGGACGGTAGCGAGGGTGTGGTTGTCTTCAAGCGCCTTGTCGAACTGGTTGTCGCGCACGTTGGCGTGGCCCTGGTGGACGCCGAGCAGCAGCGAGG
>JAUPWC010000151.1 GCA_030916665.1 Verrucomicrobiota bacterium | reverse complement strand
GGCCCTCCGGATAACCGGCTTCGGCGAGCAGGCGCCGGGCCTGTTCCGAGGCGGCGGTGGAGCCGCCCGCGTCGGCGGGAAGTGTCGCGGTGGAGGTGTAGCCACCGAGACCGGGCGGGATGAGTGACATGGCAGCCTGCTGGCCGCCCTTGAGCACACGGTTGACGAGCGCCAGACGGTCGAGACCGAGTGCGAGCGCCTGGCGGACGCGCGGATCGGCCAGCGGGCCGCGGCGCGTGTTGAGCGCAAGGTAGCGCGTCTCGAACAGCGGTTGGCGGCGGAGCAACGCGGGTTCGTTTTTTTGGAAATGCTCCAACCGGGCGGCGGGCACGGTCATCGTGAGGTCAATCTGCCCCGCGCGGAAGGCGCGTTCCTCGGCGTCGTTGTTGTCGAACATCACGAGGTGGATGGCCGGGACATGCACGGAGGCGGCATCGCGGTAGCGGGCGTTTTTCAGGAGCTCGATCTGCTGGGCGCGTTTCCACGCCGCCAGCGTGTAGGGGCCGTTGCCAACGAGGTTGCCCGACTCAGACCAGCGGCTGTCGCGGCCTAGGCCGTGTCGCTCAACCGTCGGAGGATGGACCGGCAGCCACGCGCCGGTGGCGGCGAGCGCGGGCAGATGCGGGGCCGGACGCTCCAGCGTGACGACGAGCGTGCGGGCATCGGGAGCGGCGAAACCCACGGCGGAAAAATCGGCGATCTCGCCGCGCACGTAGGCGCGGACGTTTTTCACGGCGAAGAACAACGGCGCCTTGGCCGCGCCCAGAGAAGGCGTGAGGATACGGCGGAAGGACCACACGAAATCCTGCGCGGTGACCGGATCGCCGTTGGACCAGCGGGCGTCGGCGCGCAGGTGGAAGGTCCAGGTGAGGCCGTCGGCGGAGGCTTCCCAGCGCCCGGCCACACCCGGCAGCGGCGCGCCGCCATCGGGGTTGGGGGTGACGAGTCCCTCGAACAGCGCGCGGGCGGTGAAATACTCGTCGGGCAGCGTGGCAAGCTGCGGATCGAGCGTCGCCGGCTCGTTGCGCTGGGAGATGCGGAGAATCTGGGCCGGCGCGGCGGGCTCGCGTTTGGCGCAGCCGGCAAGGAGCGGCCACAAAAAGCACAAAAGGCACAATAAGCTGCGGCAGCTCATGTTTGTCATTCTGAGCGAAGCGAAGAATCCAGAATGCTGCGGGGTGGCGGACATGACGCTGAATTCTTCGCTTCGCTCAGAATGACAAACGGAGGTTACTTTGATTCTTCCAGCCACACATGCTTGTAAGGGTGCCGGTCGAGGGGCAGCGGGTGCCAGCCGCGGACGGCGGGATGCACGAGCCGGACGGTCGTGAAATGGTAGATCGGGATGACGGGCAGTTCTTCAAGCAGCACGGTTTCGGCCTGGGCGAGCAGCTCATGGCGTGCCGTCGGATCGACGGTGCGGTCGGCGGCGTGGAGCAGGGCGTCGTAGCGGAGGTTGCTCCAGCCGGTGTGGTTGTTGCTCGATCCGCCGCGGAAGACATCGAGGAAGGACTTGGGGTCGGCGAAGTCGGCCACCCACTCCGAACGGAGAACGGAATAGTCGAGGGCCCGGCGCTTCGCGAAGAGCGAGGACTGTTCCATGTTGTTCACCTCGACCGAGAGTCCGAGCCTCCGCCACATCTGCTGCACGGCTTCGGCGATCACGCGGTGATTGCCCGAGCTGTTGATCATGATTTCGAGCGACGGTAGTCCGCGGCCTCCGGGAAAACCGGCCTCGGCGAGCAGGCGCTGGGCCTCGGCGAAATCCTCGCGCAGCAGGGGCGGCGGGGTGTAGCCGTCCAACCCGGCCGGGGTGAAGCTGGCGGCGGGGCGCTGGTCGCCGCGGGTGATCTTGCCGGTGATGGCGGCGCGGTCCACGGCCAGGCTGAGCGCCCGACGCACGAGCTTGTGGTCGAGGCCGGGGCGGGTGGTGTTGAGGCGGTAGAAGTAGGTGTCGAGAAAGGGGCTGATGCGCAGCGCGGGGGATTTTTCCTTCCGGTAACTGGCCACCTTGGCGACCGGCAGGGCCTCGGTGAGGTGCAACTGGCCGGCACGGAAGGCACGTTCCTCGCCGTCCACGTCGGCGGCGGGATGGAAGTGGATGGAGGTCAGCCGCACCTTGGCGGCGTCCCAGTAGGTCGGGGACTTGTCCACGATGATCACCTCGCTGCGGCGGTTGACCTTGAGCACGAAGGGGCCGTTGCCCACGAGGTTGGCGGGGTCGGTCCACTTGGTGTCGCGCACGGTGCTGCCGCCGTGTTGCTCGAGGGTGGGCAAATGGACGGGATACCAGACCGGGAGGCAGAGCAGGGAGGGCAGGTAGGGCGCCGGGTGGGCGAGGGTCAGACGCAGCGTGCGGTCGTCGAGGGCCTGAGCACCGACCTGGGCGAAATCGGTCAGGCCGCCCTGATACCAGGACTCGGCGTTCGCGAGGACGAAGAGCATCGCGGCGTTGTCGGCGCCGAGCGGTTTGGTGAGGACGCGCCTGATGGAAGCCACGAAATCATGCGCGG